>NZ_JAJSYW010000137.1:0-18703 GCF_036815005.1 Streptomyces sp. IBSBF 2435
GCCCGGGGTGCCGGGCCGGGTGGGGCAGGTCCGTGGATGCGGCGTCCCGTCGGGTGTTGTCGCTCATCCCACTTCCTCACAGCGCCTTGGACGCGGAAAACGTCACATCCGCGTGCGGACGGTCCGCGGGCCGCCGCTCCGGAACCGCGTCGGGGCCGTCGCCGTACTCCCCGTGGTCCCCGTGCGCGTGGTCCGCGTTGTCCGTGTGATCCCCGTGGTCCCCGTCGTCGTACTCCAGGATCTCGGCCAGCCGCCGCAGCCCGCGGTGGGTGGCCATTCTCACCGATCCGGCCCGTTTCCCGAGCACTCGCGCAGCACTGGTCGAATCGAGCCCCATCACCACCCGCAGCAGCACCGCCTCCGCCTGCTCGCGCGGCAGCGCCGCGATGGCGGCCAGCGCCCGGTCGGTCGCCACCGCGTCCAGCGCCTCGCCCGCCGTGTCGGCCCGGTCCGGCAGCTGGATCAGGTCGTCCACCCCGCCGCCCGGCACCGGCCGCCGGCTGCGCGCCCTGATGTGGTCCAGCGCGCGGTTGCGGGCGATCCTGGCCGCCCAGCCGCGTATCGACCCGCTGCCGCCGCGGTAGTTGGGCAGGTCGCGGGCGATCTGCAACCAGGCCTCGGACGCCACGTCCTCGGCGTCCACCGGCCCGACCAGGCTGCGGACGTAGTTCAGCAACTGCGGCTGGACAGCCCGGTAGACGGTACGGAACGCGCCCTCGTCGCCCCGCTGCGCCGCGCTGACGGCGGCCTCCAGAGACTCGTGCACTTCCACGTCGGGCCCCACCCCCTCGAACACACGGCCAATCCTGCCTCATGCGCGGCAGTGACACTTTTGCTCTGGGATACGCCGTACAAGTCGGCGGCCGGGGACGCTCCTGTGGGGGGAGGCGGCCCCCGGCCGTCGTCACTTTCCGTACGCGCTTTCCCGCGCGGCCCGCCGGAGAATGCCCCGCGCGCCTGCCCGCGGAAGGCGGCCGGGTCAACACCGCGCCAGGGCACGGCTCCGTACGGGTGAAGTTCGCACACCTGCCTGCCCCGTTCGAACCTGGCGCGCCTACAGTGGAGTTCTCCCCCCGCCGAATCAGCCGTACGAGGCCGCCGTACGTCCCCGCCGTCACGGATCGGCCTCACGCCCCGCCCCTGCCGTACGGGTTCGCCCTGTGCCCGCCCCGCCCACGACTCTGGAGCCCGCTGCTGTCCAGCGACACCGCGTCCGACGCTCCGCCGTCCCCGCTGACGCGGCTCAACCAGGCGCCGCCCGCCGCCGCGGAAGCGGCGCTGCTGGCCTGCTGCGGCAGCAGCCGGTGGGCCCGCCGGATGGCCGCGCACCGCCCGTACCCGACCGTCGAGACCCTGCTCGCCGCGGCGGACGAGGCCGCGTACGACCTGACGCCGGGCGATCTCGCCGAGGCGCTGGCCGGCGAGGCGCCCACGGCGTTGACCGACCGGGGCGGCCTGACCGTGCACACCGCGCTGCGCGCCGCCCACGCGCACTACGAGGCCAAGTTCGGCCACGCCTTCATCCTCGCCCTGGACGAGCGCACCGCCGCCGACCCGGGCGCCGCCCTGGACCAGATGCTGGTCAGCCTGCGTGAAAGGCTCGGGCACGACGAGGACGAGGAGCGGGTGGCCACCGCGCGGCAACTGCGCCGGCTCTGCCGGGCCCGGCTGATCCGGCTGGCGGGCGGCAGCGGCGAGCCCGGCCGCCCCGACGGGTTCGACGGGTTCGGCCGCCCCGACGCGTTCCGCGCTTCCGGCGCTTCCGGCGGCGGGCCGACGGACCAGTCCGTGCGCGCATTCGAGGCCGCGCGTTCACCCGACCGTGCGGGATCGATCACACCTGGCCCACCCCGCGGTACTCAGGCCGTATCGCGTCGCTACGATGGCCGGGGCCGGTGGACCGTACCCGGCCGGGCGTGACCGACACCCCTAGCCGGCACCCCTCGCCCCGCTCCCGGAGGGTTTTTTCCGTGCCGGCTGGAACGCTGTACCGCGGCCGGGAAGGCATGTGGTCGTGGGTGGCTCATCGAGTCACCGGTGTCCTCATCTTCTTCTTCCTGTTCGTACATGTCCTCGACACCGCCCTGGTGCGGGTCTCCCCCGAGGACTACGACAAGGTCGTCGCCACCTACAAGACCCCGATCGTCAGCCTGCTGGAGTACGGCCTGGTCGCCGCGATCCTCTTCCACGCGCTGAACGGCCTGCGGATCATCGCCGTCGACTACTGGACCCAGGGCCCGCGCTACCAGAAGCAGATGCTCTGGACCGTGGTCGGCCTGTGGGTCCTGCTGATGGTCGGCGCGATCTACCCCGTCCTCGGCCACGCCGCTCGAGTCCTGTTCGGGAGCTGAACGACACATGGCCACTGACATCACCGACGCCGTCGAGCTGACCGGCTCCAGCGTCGCCCCGTACAGCCCGCAGAATCCCGCGCCGGTCATCGAGCCGCCGCGGGCCCGCACCAAGCGCACCCCGCGCAGCAGCCGCACCAACTTCGAGATGTACGGCTGGCTGTTCATGCGGCTGTCCGGTGTGGTGCTCGTCGTACTGGTGCTCGGCCACCTGCTGATCCAGCTGGTCCTGGACGGCGGTGTGCAGAAGGTCGGCTTCGCCTTCGTGGCGGGCCGCTGGGCGTCGCCGTTCTGGCAGTACTGGGACCTCGCCATGCTGTGGCTGGCGATGCTGCACGGCGGCAACGGTCTGCGCACCGTCATCAACGACTACGCCGAGCAGGCCAACACCCGCGTCTGGCTCAAGACGCTGCTGTTCACCGCAGTGGCGTTCACCATCGTGCTCGGCTCGCTGGTGATCTTCACCTTCGACCCGAACATCCGCTAAG
Organism: Streptomyces sp. IBSBF 2435; assembly: GCF_036815005.1. Lineage (NCBI taxonomy): Bacteria > Bacillati > Actinomycetota > Actinomycetes > Kitasatosporales > Streptomycetaceae > Streptomyces > Streptomyces sp. IBSBF 2435. Next base: position 2,840 of record NZ_JAJSYW010000137.1, read on the forward strand.
CCAGGGCTGGACAGGGAAAGCGACCCCATGCAGATCCACAAGTACGACACCGTCATCGTCGGCGCGGGCGGCGCCGGTATGCGCGCCGCCATCGAGGCCACCAAGCGCAGCCGCACCGCCGTCCTGACCAAGCTCTACCCGACGCGCTCCCACACCGGTGCCGCCCAGGGCGGCATGGCCGCGGCCCTGGCGAACGTCGAGGAGGACAACTGGGAGTGGCACACCTTCGACACGATCAAGGGCGGCGACTACCTGGTCGACCAGGACGCCGCCGAGATCCTGGCGAAGGAGGCCATCGACGCGGTCCTCGACCTGGAGAAGATGGGCCTGCCCTTCAACCGGACGCCCGAGGGCCGGATCGACCAGCGCCGGTTCGGCGGCCACACCCGCAACCACGGCGAGGCCGCGGTCCGCAGGGCGTGCTACGCCGCCGACCGCACCGGTCACATGATCCTCCAGACGCTCTATCAGAACTGCGTCAAGGAGGGCGTGGAGTTCTTCAACGAGTTCTACGTCCTGGACCAGCTGCTGACCGAGGTCGACGGCGTGCAGCGCTCCGCGGGCGTGGTGGCGTACGAGCTGGCCACCGGCGAGATCCATGTCTTCCAGGCGAAGGCCGTGATCTACGCCTCCGGCGGCACCGGCAAGTTCTTCAAGGTGACCTCCAACGCGCACACCCTGACCGGCGACGGCCAGGCCGCCGTCTACCGGCGCGGGCTGCCGCTGGAGGACATGGAGTTCTTCCAGTTCCACCCGACGGGCATCTGGCGGATGGGCATCCTGCTGACGGAGGGCGCCCGCGGTGAGGGCGGCATCCTCCGCAACAAGGACGGCGAGCGCTTCATGGAGAAGTACGCGCCCGTCATGAAGGACCTGGCCTCGCGTGACGTCGTCTCCCGGGCGATCTACACCGAGATCCGCGAGGGCCGCGGCTGCGGTCCCGAGGGCGACCACGTCTACCTCGACCTGACGCACCTGCCCCCGGAACAGCTGGACGCGAAGCTGCCCGACATCACCGAGTTCGCCCGCACGTACCTGGGCATCGAGCCGTACACCGACCCGATCCCGATCCAGCCCACCGCGCACTACGCCATGGGCGGCATCCCCACCAACGTCCAGGGCGAGGTGCTGCGGGACAACACCACCGTCGTGCCCGGCCTGTACGCGGCCGGCGAGGTCGCCTGCGTGTCCGTGCACGGTGCGAACCGCCTCGGCACCAACTCGCTGCTCGACATCAACGTCTTCGGCCGCCGTTCCGGCATCGCCGCCGCCGAGTACGCCCACGCCAACGACTTCGTGCCGCTGCCCGAGGACCCGGCCTCGCTGGTCGTGGCCCAGGTCGAGCGGCTGCGCTCGGCCACCGGCAGCGAGCGGGTCTCCGACATCCGGCGCGAGCTGCAGGAGTGCATGGACGCCAATGTGATGGTCTTCCGCACCGAGCAGACCATCAAGACCGCCGTCGAGAAGATCGGCGAGCTGCGCGAGCGCTACCTCAACGTGTCCATCCAGGACAAGGGCAAGCGGTTCAACACCGACCTGCTGGAAGCCGTCGAGCTGGGCAATCTGCTCGACCTCGCCGAGGTGATGGCCGTCTCCGCGCTGGCCCGCAAGGAATCCCGCGGCGGCCACTACCGCGAGGACTATCCGAACCGCGACGACGTCAACTTCATGCGGCACACGATGGCCTACCGCGAGGTGGACGACGCGAGCGGCGCCGAGTCGATCCGCCTGGACTACAAGCCGGTCGTGCAGACCCGCTACCAGCCGATGGAGCGTAAGTACTGATGAGCACCCCGAGCACTCCGACGCTGGACAAGCACTCGGCGGCCCTGGACGCCGCCGAGGTCGGCGCGGCCCACCTGATCACGGTCACCCTGCGGGTGCGCCGCTTCAATCCCGAGGTCTCGGCCGACGCCGAGTGGGTCGACTACCAGCTGCCGATCGACCCCAAGGAGCGCGTCCTGGACGCCCTCCACAAGATCAAGTGGGAGATCGACGGCACCCTGACCTTCCGGCGCTCGTGCGCCCACGGTGTCTGCGGTTCCGACGCGGTCCGCATCAACGGCCGCAACCGGCTCGCCTGCAAGACCCTGATCAAGGACATCAACCCCGAGAAGCCGATCACGGTCGAGCCCATCAAGGGCCTCACCGTGCTCAAGGACCTCGTGGTCGACATGGACCCCTTCTTCCAGGCCTACCGCGATGTGATGCCCTTCCTCATCACATCCGGCAACGAGCCGACCCGCGAGCGCCTCCAGTCCGCCGAGGACCGCGCGCGCTTCGACGACACGACCAAGTGCATCCTGTGCGCCGCGTGCACCTCGTCCTGCCCGGTCTACTGGAACGACGGCCAGTATTTCGGCCCCGCGGCCATCGTCAACGCCCACCGCTTCATCTTCGACTCGCGCGACGAGGGCGGTGAGCAGCGCCTGGAGATCCTGAACGACAAGGACGGCGTCTGGCGCTGCCGCACCACCTTCAACTGCACGGACGCCTGCCCGCGCGGCATCGAGGTGACGAAGGCGATCCAAGAGGTCAAGCGAGCCCTCATCACCCGCCGCTTCTGACCCCTCGCCCGCACCCGAGGCCCGCCTCCCACCCCTGGGAGGCGGGCCTCGGCCGTGCGCGTCCCGCGGACGGCTGACCGGTCAGGCGGCGGGGCGGGGGGTTTGGAGAATGCCGTTGATCAGGACGTGGAAAGCCCAGGTCATACGGGCCTCACCGGCGCCGGTGAAGAGCTCGGGGCCGAGGGCCGCGACGTGCGGGTGGGTGGAGGGGAAGGCGGTCAGGACCGCCACGGTCAGGGCGTCGTCCTCGTCGGCCCCTGCCGCGGACCCCTCGCGGGTGCTCTGCTCCGCCGCCGTCGAGGTCGCGAAGTGCAGCAGGAGGTCGACGGCCCAGGCGGCTCGGTCGGCGTGACCCCGGTCTTCTTCCGGACCACCGGCGGCGGCCTCGGCCACGCCATGACGATCAGCCTCGTCGTCCTGGCCCTGACCGCCGCCTGCGTCCCCGCCGTCGCTCTCCTGCCGCGCCGGGCGCCGGCGGAGGAGGCCGGGGCACCGGTGGCGTAAGGCCCCGTCACAGCTGGCTCACGATCGTACGGTCGGCGATCTCCTTGTCGCGGGACAGCAGCAGCGCCGTGCTCAGGATGTGGGTCAGGGTGGGGTCGCAGGGCCGGCCGTCGACCGTCCACAGCAGGCGGCGGGCGAGGGTCCCGACCGGCGGGTGGTCGAGGCGGCGCTCGCGCCAGGCGGCGTACGCCCACTGCCTGCGGGCCAGGAACTGCCGGTCGAAACGCTCGGTCTGGTGAGCAGGCTCAGCGCGGCCAGGCCGCGGGTGTGGCCGTCGTCGGAGTCGGGGGCGGAGGGCGTCGCGGAGGCGCCTGCGTGCGTCAGGTGCGGGACGCTGCGAGGTGGAGCTCACTCCAGCGCAAGTCCCGCCCCGGACGCGGCCGGCTCGCGTACCGGTGCCGCCGTGGGAGCGGGCGCGGGCTCGGGTCCGGTCGCGGGAAGGAGCGCGGGCGAGCCGACCGCGGGCAGCGTGATGTGCACGGTGAGGCCCTGGCCGGGTGCGGTGTCCAGGGCGACGGTGCCGTGGTGGGCCTGGACGACGGCCTGCACTATGGCCATACCCAGGCCCGCGCCGCCGGTGTCGGGGGCGCGCTCGGGGTCGGCGCGGAAGAACCGGTCGAAGGCGCGGGCGGCGTCCCGCGGGTCGAGCCCGGGGCCGGAGTCGGCGATCCGCAGCCGTACCGCGGACTCGTCGCCCTCGACCTCGATGACCAGCAGGCCGTCCGGCGGGGTGTGGACCCGGACGTTGCTGAGCAGATTGCCGATGACCTGCCGCAGCCCGGCCTCGTCGCCGAGCGCGTACGCGGTGCGGTCGTCGGACGGCAGCAGCAGGCTCTGCGGGCGGCCGGGCTGCTGCGCGGCGAGGTCGGCGGCGGCGTCACGTACCAGGGCGCAGACGTCGACCGGCTGGAAGTCCAGCGCGGGGCGTTCCTCCAGCCGGGCGAGCGCGAGGAGTTCGTCCACCAGCCGGCTCATCCGGGTGGCCTCGGCGGAGACCCGGTGCAGCGCGCGCTCCTTGTCGTCGGCGTCGAGCATGCCCTTCTCGTAGAGCTGGAGGTAGCCCTGGACGGAGGCCAGCGGGGTGCGCAGCTCGTGGGAGGCGTCGGCGATGAAGTGCCGCAGCTGGGCGGTGGCGCGTTCGCTCTCGGTGAGGGCGGTCTCGATCTGCTGGAGCATGGCGTTGAGGGCGGTGCTGAGCTGTCTGACCTCGCTCGATCCGTGGCGTGCGGTGGCGATCCGCCGCGACAGGTCGCCCTCGGCGATGGCGGAGGCGGTCTCGACCATGGTCTCCAGCGGGCTGAGCCGCCGCCTGGCGGCGGTCAGCGAGCCCACGGCGAGCAGCCCGAGCAGGGCGAGCCCGGCGGCCGACTCCCAGATCAGCAGCTTGTGGATGGCGTGTTCGAGCCCGCTGTAGCGCATGCCCTGGACGACCATGCTGCCGTCGGTGAGCCGGGTGACGATCACCCGGTAGTCGGTGCCGTCGGCGCGGACGTTGACGGCTTTGCCGCTGCGGGCGAGCGCGGCCGGGTCGGACAGGGCGCCGGTCAGGTCCTTGCGGATCCGGCTGTTGGCGCCGCCGCTGTTCTCGCACACCGACGAATTGCTGCCGTCGGAGTCGAGCACGACGAAGAGGTCCTGCTTGAAGGCCTTGGCGAAGGACAGCCCGCCGTCCTTGCCGTCCTGGAGGATGCCGGCCAGGGTGCACAGCTGCTGGAGCCCGTCCGCGGTCACCGGTGCGCTGCTCACCGAGCGCTGCGAGTCGCGCAGGGTGTTGTCGATCTCGCTGCCCAGCACCATGTAGGTCGCCATCACGCTGAAGGCGGCGGTCGCCAGCAGCCCGAGCGCGACGAAGGCCACGTTGGCGAGGGTCAGCCGGGCGCGCAGGGTCCTGGGGCGGGGCAGCAGGCGTCGTCGGGTCACGGTGTCACGCCTGTTCCACCGCCCGCAGCCCGTAGCCGATGCCGCGCCTGGTCTCGATCAACGGCGGTCCGAAGCGGTCGAGTTTGCGCCGCAGATAGGAGATGTAGGTCTCGACCACCGTCGAGGGCACCACCGTCTCGTACTGCCACACGTGCTGGAGCAGCTGCTCCTTGGAGATGATCCGGCCGGCGTGCCGCAGCAGGTGCCGCAGCAGGTTGTACTCGGTGGGGGTCAGTTCGACGGGCTGGCCGGCCCTGCGTACGGAGTAGGTGGCCTCGTCCATCTCCAGGTCGCCGTGCCGCAGCACCCGGTCGGTGACGCCGGTGCCGCGCCGGGTGCGGCGCAGCACAGCGTGTACCCGGGCGACGACCTCGTCCACGCCGAAGGGCTTGGTGATGTAGTCGTCGCCGCCGAGCCCGAGCCCGGCGACCACGTCGCGCGGGGCGTCGCGGGCGGTGACGAAGATGATGGCGAGGTCGTCGGCGCCGGTCTCCGCGGCCCGCTCGGCGGCGTGTTCGGCGCGCAGGGCGCGGCAGACCTCCCAGCCGTTGCCGTCGGGCAGCATCACGTCGAGCAGCACGAGGTCGGGCCGGTGGGCGCGGACCGCCGCCAGTGCCTCCCGTCTGGTCGCGGCGCAGTGCACCGTGAAGCCGTTGTAGCTGAGCGTGATCCGCAGAATGTCCGCGATGGCGGGCTCGTCCTCGACGACGAGCACCCTCGGAGCCGTGCCGACAGCTGTCTCCATACGGTCAAGTATCCGCACCCGGAAGGGCGCCTGCGGGCGCGAACTTTGGAGTTCCTTGAGAGAAGTCGTTTCGGCTTGGTCCGGGTCGGGAGGACCACTGAGTCTGGAGGGGGGCGAGTGGAGATCATCCGACAAGATCACGTGTCGGACACGTGTGACGACGACGAAGGTGGGGGATAGATCGTGGCCGCTCTGGCGCGATGGTGCTTCCGGCACAAATGGCTGGTGATTCTGCTGTGGGTGGCGGCGCTGCTCGGCGCGGGCACGGCGGGCAGGATCGCGGGCGACACCTACTCGAATGTGTTCTCGCTCCCCAACACCGAGTCCAGCAAGGTCATCGACCTGCTGGACAAGGCGGTGCACAGCCAGTCCGGCGAGTCCGACACCGTGGTGTGGCACGTGGACTCCGGTTCGGTGCGGGACGCCTCGGTGCAGCAGCGGATCGCCCCGATGCTGGACAGGATCCGGCATCAGAAGGACGTCGGCCAGGTCGGCAGCCCGTACGACAAGGCGGGGGCCGCGCAGATCAGCAAGGACGGCCGGACGGCGTACGCGACGGTGACGTACACCGTGCTCGGCTCCAGCCTGGACAAGTCGCAGGTCCACGACCTGGTCGACACCGCGCACGACGCGCACACCGACGGGCTCCAGGTGGAGCTGGGCGGCAACATCATCGCCTCGGTCGAGGAGCCGCCGGCCGGGCTGAGTGAATTCGTCGGCATCGGCGCGGCCGCGGTGGTGCTCTTCCTGGCGTTCGGCTCACTGTTCGGCATGCTGACGCCGATCGTGACCGCGCTGTTCGCCATCGGCATCTCGTCGTCGATGATCACCCTGCTCACCCACACCATGAACGTGCCGGACTTCGCGGGGCAGCTGGCGATGCTGGTCGGCCTCGGGGTGGGCATCGACTACGCGCTGTTCATCGTGACCAGGCACCGCAAGGGCATCCTGAGCGGCAAGTCGCCGGAGGAGTCCGCGGTCACGGCGGTGAACACCTCGGGCCGTGCGGTGCTCTTCGCCGGCGGCACGGTCTGCATCGCGCTGCTGGGCATGTTCACGGTCGGCCTGAGCCTGCTCTACGGGGTGGCGATCGCGGCCGCGATGACCGTGGTGGTGTCGGTGCTGGCCGCGATCACGCTGCTGCCCGCACTGCTCGGGGTCTTCGGGATGCGGGTGCTCAGCCGCCGCCAGCGGCGCAAGTTCGCCGCGAGCGGTCCGCGGACCGGGGACGCGGTCGGTGCCGCGATGCGCTGGTCGACCTTCGTGCAGCGGCACCCGCGGGCGCTGGCCGCAGTCGCCGTCGTGGTCATGGCGGTGCTGGCGATCCCGACCCTGTCGCTGCGGCTCGGCTCGTCCGACCAGGGCAACGACCAGAAGTCCAGCACCACGCGCAAGGCGTACGACATGCTCGCGGAAGGTTTCGGGCCCGGCTTCAACGGGCCGCTGACCATCCTGGCCGAGGTCCCGGGCGGCGCCCGCGACAAGGCGGCGCTCGACGGCCTGGTCACCACGCTGGGCCACACCAAGGGCATCGCCTACGCCGCCGCGATGCCGATGCAGCCGGACAGCACGGTGGCGCTGGTCCGCGCGGTGCCGACGACGTCCCCGCAGGACAAGGACACCACCACGCTGATCAACCATCTGCGGGACGAGGTGGTGCCGGCCGCCGAGCGGGGCAGCACGATGAAGGCCTACGTCGGCGGGCCGACCGCGACCTTCAAGGACTTCGCCTCGGTGCTGGGCAGCAAGATGCCGATCTTCATCGGGGTGATCATCGCGCTGGGCTTCGTGCTGCTGCTGCTCGCCTTCCGCAGCCTGGTCGTTCCGCTGACGGCGGCGGTGATGAACATGGTGGCGGCGGGCGCGTCCTTCGGCGTGCTGGTGGCGACCTTCCAGTGGGCGTGGGGCGGCAGCCTGCTGGGTGCGACCCGGCAGGGGCCGATCGACGCCTTCCTGCCGGTGATCATGCTGGCGCTGCTGTTCGGCCTGTCGATGGACTACCAGGTCTTCCTGGTCAGCCGGATGCACGAGGAGTGGGTCCACACCAAGGACAGCGCCCGCGCGGTGCGGGTCGGCCTGGCCGAGACCAGCCGGGTGATCAACTCGGCCGCGGTGATCATGATCTGCGTCTTCGGCGCCTTCGCGCTCAGTGGAGTACGGGTGCTGGGCATGTTCGGCATCGGGCTCGCGGGGGCGGTCGCGCTGGACGCGTTCATCCTGCGGACGGTCCTGGTGCCGTCGCTCATGCACATGTTCGGCAAGGCGAACTGGTGGCTGCCGGCCTGGCTGGACAAGCGGCTGCCGCACATGGCGGTGGAGCCGGCCGAGGACGAGCCGACGCCGGGCGGCAACCAGGCGTCGGACATGGCGCTGGCCTCGTCCGCGGACTGACCACCCGCTTCATCCGGGAGACCTCCCCGTGCCAGGGGAGGCGGACCCCCGCAGAACCGGCCCGGCTCGGAGCAATCCGAGCCGGGCCGGTTCCTTTTCCGCACCCGCTCCCCCGCAGCGCGCCTCACCCCGGGTCGGGCGTCACCGCCCAGCGCCGGACAGGGCCGGCATCTGGATGTACGACAGCGGCGGCTTCGGGTTCCGGCTCGGCGAGGACCCCCTGGGCTGCACACCCAGCGTGCTCACCCCCTACCGGACGCGGTCGGCGCGGCTGCGCTGCGTCAGGCTGGACCTCGACGTCCCGTGCGGGGATGCCCTCACTTTCGGGCGGGCGCCCGGTCCTGCCGCTGCGGCTCGGTGACCGCGGGCGGCTGGTCGCGCCGCAGTGCGCGCAGGCCCCGGACGCCGATGGCGCCGATCACCGTGCCGAAGACCGTGGAGACCACGGCCAGGGTGAGGTGGATCCAGAAGTACGCGGTCGGCGACGAGTGGTCGCCGTCGTGGAAGGCCAGACCGCTGGTGTCCTTCCACAGATTCTTCACAAAGGTGACCCAGACGATCCACGACCACACCCCGAAGGCGGCGAGGAACCAGGACACCGGGCGAGTGAGCTTCATACGTCCCAGTATGGGCGGCCCCGGAGGGTGCCCCGCGGCCGGGGCGGGGTGACCCCGGCGGCATCTCCGCCCGCGCGCCGTGTTGACCCTGGCGGCGGGAGTGACAGCTGAGCCCTGTACGTTCTTGCGGGTGCTTATGCCTCAGACCGCATCTGCCCGCCGCACACTGCGCCGCCGCGTCCTGGCCGTCGCCGCGACCGCCGCGCTGCTGGGGGGCACCGTATTCGCCGGCACGGCGGGGGCCGCGCCGGGACGCGGGCCCAAGGTCCCGCAGCCGCCCGCGCGGATGTCGACGGTCGGCGGCGACCGGCTGGCGGTGCCGGGCACCCAGGTGGACCTGTCGGGCGGTGCGCCCCCGCTGCCCGCCAAGGTGACGGCCCGGTCGTGGGTCGTGGCGGACGCCGAGACCGGCGACATCCTCGCCGCGCACAACGCGCACTGGCAGCTCGCCCCCGCCAGCACGCTGAAAATGCTCTTCGCCGACGCGGTGCTGCCGAAATTCCCCAAGACCGAGCAGCATGTCGTCGCGGCCACCGACCTCGCGGGCATGGGCGAGGGCAGCAGCCTGGTCGGAATACAGGAGAACCAGGGCTACTCCGTCAAGGATCTGTGGCTCGGCGTCTTCCTGCGCTCGGGCAATGACGCGGTCCATGTCCTCGCCGCGATGAACGGCGGCGTGCCCAAGACGGTCGCCGACATGAACGCGATGGCCAAGGAGCTGCAGGCGGGCGACACCAATGTCGTCACGCCCGACGGGTACGACGAGCCGAACCAGCACAGCAGCGCCTACGACCTCACGCTCTTCGCCCGCCAGGGCCTGCAGAACCCGGACTTCCGCGCCTACTGCTCCACCGTCGTCGCGCAATTCCCCGGCGACTACAAGAAGGACAAGAACGGCAAGCCGACCAAGGTCCGCGGGTCCTTCCAGATCCAGAACACCGACCGCCTGCTGAGCGGCGACTACGACCTGGCGCGCTACCCGGGCGTCGCCGGGGTGAAGAACGGCAACACGACCAACGCCGGCGCCACGTACACCGGTGTCGCGCAGCGCGACGGCCGCACCCTGCTGGTCACCGTGATGAATCCGGAGCCCAAGCACAACCAGGTCTACCGGGAGGCCGGCGCGCTGCTGGACTGGGGCTTCAGGGCCGCCGCCACCGCGAAGCCGGTCGGCACCCTGGTGCCGCCGCTCAGCCAGGTGAAGGCGTCGGCCTCGGCGGCGCCCCAGCCGGGCGGCACGGGAGGCAAGCGGATCGACGCGTCCGCGAGCGGCGCGTCCGCGTCCTCCTCGCACGGCCTGTGGACGGCCGCCGGCGTCGCCCTGGGTACGGCGCTGGTGCTGGCGGTCGTCGTCACCGCCATCCGCCGCAGGCGCCCGCTGCCGGCCGGCGAGGCGGACGGGGAAGCGTCCGAGAGTGCCCCGGCGGAGCCCGGCAAGGCGTCCGAGGAGACCCCCGCGGAGCCCGGCGGCCACCGCCGCCGCAAGCGCCGGCGTTAGGCCGCGCTCCGGGGCATCCAGCGGTGCGCGCCGCCCTTCTCCAGGTCGACCTTGGCCGTGGGCTCCTCCGGCTGCAGCGGGTCGGGGGCGTGCCGCGGGGTGACGGTCCAGGCGGCGCAGTAGAGCAGCAGCTTGGCCATGAAGTTGAACCACAGCAGCAGGGCGACGGGCGTGCCGAAGGCGCCGTAGATGTTGCGTCCCGCCACCCGCTGGAGGTAGCCGGCCAGCGCGACCTTGAGGACCTCCAGGCCGACCGCGCCGATCAGCGCGGCCACGACCACGGACTGGCGCGGCGGGTCGACGCCCGGCATCAGGGTGAGCAGATAGACCAGGATCAGGAAGTCGGCGATGACCGCGATCACGTAGCCGACGATTATCAGCAGGACCCGCCCGGCGCTGTTCTGCGACAGGCCGATCTGGTTCGCGGTCCAGTTGACCGCGGCGGTGGCGAAGCCGGACGCGCCCAGCGAGACGAGCACGGCGATGCCGAGGCCGAAGAGGATCCCGGCGTCGGTGAGTTTGCTCATCACCACGTTCTGGTCGTTCTTGTCCTTGAGCCACACCGCCCGCAGGCAGTCCCGCAGCGAGCTGACCCAGCCGATGCCGGTGAAGAGCAGCACGGCCGACGCGATCAGGCCGACGGTGCCGGCGTTCGCGACCAGGCCGTTGATGTCGATCTGGTCGGCGATCCCGGGGATCTGCTCGGTGACCTTGTTCTCCAGCTTGTCGAGCCGGCTCTGCGACAGCAGCGCCGCACCCAGTGCCGCGGCGACGGTGATCAGCGGGAAGAGGGACAGGAAGCTGGTGAAGGTCATCGCGGCGGCCAGCCGCGTCCAGTGCACCTCTTCCAGATGCGCGAACGCCCGCCACGCGTGCGTCCGCAACCCGCGGTCCACCAGCGGCTTGAGGCGTCTGTCGTACCACGGCCCGAGCCGTGGACCGATCCACGGGATCCGGGTCAGCCAGTCCATGGAGGTCGGTTACCCTCGTCCACCCGTCGCACGCCACGGGTCCGCCGGGTGGCGGTACGGAAGACCAGGGTGCGGGTGCCCCAGAAGCGCAGGGCGGTGGCCAGCACCATACCGACGCCCGCACCCGAGACGACGTCGGCGCGCGGACTGGTGAAGCCCAGCGCATAGTGCGAGCAGGCCAGGCACAGCAGCTGGACGGCGGCGCCCGCGGCGTTGACGGCGAAGAAGACGCCGTAGCGCCGGGCCCGCCCCGCGGCCGGGGCGCGGCGGCGGTAGGTGCCCAGCGCGTTGCCGAGGTAGGCGACCGTGCACCCGGCCAGGAAGGACAGCGACTTGGCGGTGAGCGGCCCGAATGCGGCGTGGCCGCGCAGCCAGACGAACAGCCCGAGGTCGGCGGCATAGGCGGCGCCCCCGGCCAGTGCGAAGCCGGCGATCTCGGGCAGCAGGGCGCGCAGCCGGGCGGTACGGGTCCCGGCGGGGCCGCGCGTGCGGCGGGGCGACTCGGTGCGTGCGCTCATCTGTTGACCGCGGCGAGCACATAGAGCGCGCCCCAGGCCAGGCCGATCACCACGAGGGCGCGGTCGCGCAGCAGTACGTCCTCGGGGGCGCCGGCCGAGCCGGCGTCGGCGAAGACGGCGTAGCGCAGCACCGAGAGGATGAACGGGACCATCGACAGTTGACGCCACGGCAGCCAGCCGGAGGCCGTACCGCCGGTCTCCATCGCCCACAGGCAGTACGCGAGCACGCCGACGCCCGCCGCGAGCTGCCAGACGAAGCGCAGATAGCCCGAGGTGTACTCGCCGAGCAGGGCGCGCGAGGCGCCGACGTCGCCGCCCTCGGCGGACATCAGCACCAGCTCGGAGTAGCGCTTGGCGGCGACCATGAACAGCGCGCAGAAGCCGGAGGTGATCAGGAACCAGCGGGACAGTCCGATGCCCAGGGCGAGTCCGCCGGCCATCGCGCGCATCAGGAAGCCGGTGGTGACGATCGCCAGGTCGATGACCAGCATGTGCTTGAGCCAGACGCAGTAGGCCAGCTGCATGACCACGTAGCCGGCCAGCAGGCCCGCGGTGTCGGCGTTGCACATGACCGCGGCGGTGGCGGGCGCGGCCACCGCGAGCAGGCCGCCCGCGGTATAGGCGGCGGCGACCGGCACCTGCCCGCAGGCCACGGGCCGCAGCCGCTTGACCGGGTGGGCCCGGTCGGCGTCGGCGTCCCGGGCGTCGTTGATCAGATAGACGGCCGACGCGCACGCGGTGAACAGCACCAGGACGACGCCGAGCTGTACGGAGTCGCGCAGGGACAGCAGCCGCCCGGCGGCGAAGGGCGCGGCGAGCACCAGGCCGTTCTTGACCCATTGCCGCGGCCTGGCGGTCCGCACCAGGCCGGCGCCGAGCCCGCGCGCGGGCCTGGCGCGTACCGCGATCCCGGCGACTCCTGCCGCGCCCGTGGTCTCCTCGACCATGACCGCCGACGGTTCACCCACGGGGACCACCGCCCATGGCGAGCGCGACGCCCCTTTCGGGTACGGCGAACCGGCCGAATCCGGCGCCCCCGCCCGGGAGCGCGCCCAGCGCCCAGCCGCGGCCCAGCCGGGCCGCCGCGGCTCCCAGCAGTGCGCCGCAGGCGACGTCGCTGGGGTAATGGACGCCGGCCACGAGGCGGGAGACGCATATGGCGGCGGCGAGCACGGGCACGGCCGCCCGCCCCGGCAGCAGGGCGCCGAAGGCGATCACGGCGGCGGCCGAGGAGGCGGCGTGCGAACTGGGGAAGCTGTGCCGGCCCGCGGTGCGCACCAGCGGGGCGGCGCCCGGGATACACGGGCGGGGGCGGCGTACCAGCCGCTTGACGCCCATGCTCGTCAGATGGGCCGCGCCGACGACGGCGGTGGCGCGCAGCCACGCCTGGCGGCGTTCGCGGTCAGCGAGGGCGCCCGCGGCGCCGGCGGCCACCCATACGGCGCCGTGCTCGCCCGCCTGCCCGAGTACGCGTACCGCGCCCGCGATGTGCGGGTTGCCGCCGCAGTCGCGCAGGGCGGCGAGGAGGCGGCGGTCGAGGTGACCTGCGGCGGTCGGCGGCCGGCGGCCGGCACGACTGCCCGGCGCCGACGGGAGCCGGCGGTCGGCGTGACCGGGGACGGTGCGGTCGTCGGGACTGGGAGCGCCTGGCACAGGCCTGCGGTCGGCGTGGCCCGGCGCGGTCGACGGGGGCCGGGATATCGAGGTGCCGCGCTGTGCGGCGGAGTCGGCTCTGCGCATCGGCGGTTTCTCCCTCCGCGTGGTGGTCCCGCGGTGATGGCCGCGAGGCCCGTCCCGCGGGATGTCCGCGGGCCGGCCGCGGAGCCCTTCCGCGGTGCGCACGCGGGGCGTGCGCGCACTGTCCGCGGCCGGTGGGCGGCTCGCCGCACCGCGCTGCGTCCAGCCCCGAGTGATTACCGTGCGGGCCGCAGGCTCACGCAGCAGCACTCACCCTTTACGGTGAGAAACGCGGCATAACCCCCTTTTGGTATCTTCCGGGCGATACGGTCGGCGATATGCCCGTACCCTTCGCCGTCGAAGCCACCTCCGTCACCGGCTGGGGCCGCACCGCGCCCAGCTCCGCGCAGGTGCTGCGCCCCGGGTCGTACGAGGACGCGGTGCGGGCGGTGCGCGAGTGCGGCGGGCGCGGGACGATCGCCCGCGGGCTCGGCAGGGCGTACGGGGACGCGGCGCAGAATGCCGGCGGCGCGGTGCTCGACATGACGGGCCTGGACCGCATCCACGAGATCGACGCGATCAACGGGCTGGTGGTGTGCGACGCGGGTGTCTCGCTGCACCGGCTGATGGAAGTGCTGCTGCCGCTCGGCTGGTTCGTACCGGTCACCCCCGGCACCCGCTATGTCACCGTCGGCGGGGCGATCGGCGCCGACATCCACGGCAAGAACCACCATGTCTCGGGCTCCTTCTCCCGCCACGTCCGCGCCGTCGAACTGCTTACCGGCGACGGCGAGACCCGGCTGGTCACCCCGGAGGACGAGCCGGAGCTGTTCTGGGCGACGGCCGGCGGCATGGGCCTGACCGGCATCGTGCTGGCCGCCACGATCGAACTGCTGCCGGTGCAGACCTCGCTGATGACGGTGGACACCGAGCGGGCCGCCGACCTGGACGACCTGTTGGCCCGGCTCACCGCCGACGACCACCGCTACCGCTATTCGGTGGCCTGGATCGACCTGCTCGCCCGCGGCGCCAGGACCGGCAGGGCGGTGCTGACCCGCGGCGACCACGCCCCGCTCGACGCGCTGCCCGCCCGGCTGCGCGAGGAGCCGCTGGCCTTCCGCCCCGGGCGGCTGCCCGCGCCCCCGCGCCACCTGCCCGAGGGCCTGCTCGGCCGGCGCAGCGTGGGCCTGTTCAACGAGTTCTGGTACCGCAAGGCCCCGCGCGAGCAGCGCGGCAGGCTGCAGAAGCTCTCGTCCTTCTTCCACCCGCTGGACGGCCTGCCCGAGTGGAACCGGATCTACGGCCGCGGCGGCTTCGTGCAGTACCAGTTCGTCGTCGGCCGCGGCGAGGAGGAGGCGCTGCGCCGGATCGTCCGGCGGATCGGCTCGCGCCGCTGCCCGTCCTTCCTGGCGGTGCTCAAGCGCTTCGGCGACGGCGATCCGGGCTGGCTGTCCTTCCCGATGCCCGGCTGGACCCTCGCCCTGGACATCCCGGCCGCGCTGCCGGGCCTGGCCGCCTTCCTCGACGAGCTGGACGACGAGGTCGCCGCAGCAGGCGGCCGGGTCTATCTGGCCAAGGACGCGCGGCTGCGCCCCGACGTGCTGGCCCGGATGTATCCGCGGCTGGACGACTTCCGCGAGCTGCGCACCCGCTACGACCCGCGCGGCGCCATCACCTCCGACCTCGCCCGCAGGCTGGGCGTATGAGCCCGGCCCCCATCCCCGAGGAGAGCCCATGAAGGACGCCTTCGGCGCGCCGCAGTCCCTGCTGGTCCTCGGCGGCACCTCCGAGATCGGCCTGGCGACCGCCCGCCGGCTGATCGCCCGCCGCACCCGCACGGTCTTCCTGGCGGGGCGGCCGTCCGCGGCGCTGGAGTCCGCCGCCGAGTCGCTGCGGACGCTGGGCGCGCTGGTCCGCACCGTGCCCTTCGACGCGCTCGACCCCGGTTCGCACGAGGACGTGCTCGGCAAGGCCTTCGCCGAGGGCGACATCGACATGGTGCTGCTGGCCTTCGGGGTGCTCGGCGACCAGGCCCGCGACGAGCAGGATCCGCTGGCCGCCGTGCACGTCGCCCAGGTCAACTACACCGGGGCGGTCTCCGCGTCCCTGGTCTGCGCGGCGGCCCTCCAGGCGCAGGGCCACGGCTCACTGGTGGTGCTGTCCTCGGTCGCCGGCGAGCGGGCCCGCCGGGCCAACTTCATCTACGGCAGCAGCAAAGCGGGCCTGGACGCCTTCTGCCAGGGCCTGGCCGACGCCATGCACGGCTCGGGGGTGCATGTGATGACGGTCAGGCCCGGCTTCGTCCGCACCCGCATGACGGCGGGCCGCCCCGAGGCCCCCCTCGCGACCACGCCCGACGTGGTGGCGACCGCCATCGAGCTGGGCCTGCGCCGCAGAAGCGGCACGATCTGGGTCCCGGGCACCCTCCGCCTCCTGATGTCCGCCCTCCGCCACCT
>NZ_JAJSYW010000138.1:0-18644 GCF_036815005.1 Streptomyces sp. IBSBF 2435
GCCCCATCCCCGCTGGTCGCACCAGCCCCTGCGGGGCAGCGCGGCCGAGGAGGCCTCCCTCCGCCGCGCACCGCCGTGAGCCTGGTTCTGCCACTCCCAGGATCAGCGGGGTACTGCCTCGCCGGGCCGGGAGGGGAGAAGGTGGAGGGTGTGCCCCGGGAGGAGCCCGGGGCTCAGGAGAGGCGGCATCACATGACCGGCAGCATTTCCGGCGGGGTCACGGCACTCGCACCCGGGCTGACCATCGGCCGTATGGGGTACGGCGCCATGCAACTGGCCGGCCCGAACGTGTTCGGGCCGCCGAAGGACCGGGCCGAGGCCGTCGCGGTACTGCGTACGGCCGTCGAACTCGGCGTCACGCACATCGACACCAGCGACTTCTACGGGCCGGCCGTCGTCAACGAGCTGATCAAGGAGGCGCTGCACCCGTACCCCGAGGACCTGCACATCGTCACCAAGGTCGGCGCCCGGCGCGGTGCGGACGGGTCGTGGAATCCGTCGCTGGAGCCGGAGTCGCTCAGGCAGCAGGTCAAGGACAATCTGCAGCGTCTCGGCCTGGACGCGCTCGACGTGGTCAACCTGCGGCTCGGCGGGGTCGAGGGGCCGGCCGCCGGACCGCTGTCCGAGGAGTTCGGCGTGCTCGCCGAGCTGCGGGAGCAGGGGCTGATCCGGCACCTGGGGCTGAGCAACGTCACGGCGGAGCAGCTCACGGAGGCGCAGGCCATCGCCCCGGTGGTGACCATTCAGAACCTCTACAACATCGCCCACCGCGCGGACGACGCGCTGCTCGACCGGTGCGCGGCCGAGGGCATCGCCTATGCCGCGTTCTTCCCGCTGGGCGGCTTCACCCCGCTCCAGTCGGCGACCCTGGACGCGGTCGCCGCCCGGATCGGCGCGACCCCGCAGCAGACCGCGCTGGCCTGGCTGCTCCAGCGGTCCCCCGCGATCGTGCTGATCCCCGGCACGTCGTCAGTGGCGCACCTGCGGGAGAACATCGCCGCCGCCGACCTGGTCCTCCCGCCGGACGCCGTCGCGGAGCTGAACGCGGCCTGAGCGGCGGCGCCGACGCGGGAGCACCCTGCCGCGGTCCAGCTATACGCGATATGTAGAGTTCCTCGCGATCCGCCCGAGCGGGCGATCCACCACGAGGAGAGGGCACTCCCGCATGCGGAGCACCACCACCGCGCACCGGGTCCGGACGCTGGCCGCGCTGCTGACCACGGCGGCCGTCGCCGTGGGCCTGACCGGCTGCAACGGCTACGACGCGACGGCCCCGGCGAAGGCCCGCGACCACGCGTCGGCGGGCGGCGCCGCGGCCTTCGCGGTCGGCTCCGACGGGAGCGAGGTCGACTGCCGCAGGCTCAGGTGCGTGGCGCTGACCTTCGACGCGGGGCCGAGCGTGCGCACTCCGCAGATCCTGGACATCCTGGCCGAGTACCACATCCACGCGACCTTCTTCACGCTCGGCAAGAACCACGTGATGGAGCACCCGGAGATGGTCCGGGCGATGGCCGCGCAGGGCGACGAGGTCGAGACGCTGACCTGGTCGCACCAGATCCTCACCCGGATCAGCAAGGACGAGGTCCGCAAGGAGATCACCGAGGGCCGGGACGCGGTCGAGAAGGTGACCGGCGTCCGGCCGACGCTGCTGCGCCCGCCGCAGGGCCGTACCAGCGGCACGGTCACCGCGATCGCCAAGGACCTCGGCATGTCGGAGGTGGTGTGGAGCGCGGACGGCGCCGACTACCGGACCACCGACTCCGCACTGATCGCCCAGCGGATCGAGAAGCACACGAAACGGGACGGCATCATCCTGCTGCACGACCTGGTCGACCCCACCGACGCCGGCTACAACGGCACCATCGCGGCTGTGCCCGGCATCATCTCCACGCTCCAGGGCCGCGGTTACACCTTCGTCACCGTCAAGCAGCTGCTGGCGCCCGGCACTCCGCAGCCGGGCAAGGTCTACAAGTAACGGGACAAGGCGGCAGATGTCACTGCCCGGCGGTTAAAGGTCCAGCTAAGGACCACGTTCCGCGGTTCCCCCTCCTCCGAGTGGCGTGCACACTACAGCCCGGCGGCCGTCGCCAGCGGTCACCCACGGTCAAGTCCCGCTACCGAGCCACCCGTTGGAGTAGTCATCACCGACATACAAAAACCCCGTGCAGTGCGGGCCGCCGTGGTCGCGACGGCCTCGCTCGCCCTGGTGTCCGGCGCGCTGCTGATCGCCGCCCCCTCGCAGGCGGCAGGCGGTGCCGCCGCGCCCACCGCGCGGACCATCGCCGGCACCCACCCCGCGTGGGCGACCCCGGCGGGCGACGCAGGGTCGGTCCCGGCCGGGACCGAGATCACCGGCACCGTCTACCTGGCCGGCCAGGACCCCGCGGGCCTGACCGCGTACGCCACCGCGGTCTCGGACCCGGCGAACGCGAGTTACGGGCGATTCCTCAGCACCGCGCAGTACCAGGCCCGCTACGGCGCGACCTCAGCGCAGATCGACGCGGTCACCGCGTGGGCGACCGGCGCCGGCCTGGAGGTGCTGGGCAGCACCGGGCACGCCGTCACCGTCAAGGGCACCGACACGGCGATCGCCAAGGCATTCGGCACCGGCATCCACCAGTACCGGGTGGGTGGCAAGCTGCGGCACGCGCCGGCCCGCGACATCACCGTCCCCGCCTCGGTGTCGTCCGCGATCCTCGGCGTCAACGGCCTCAGCTCGCCCGGCGCCAATGTGGCCAAGCCCGACTCGATCCGGGTGGACAGCGGCTCCGACGTGGTCACCAGGAGCCAGCAGGGCGCCCAGGCGCAGCCCGACGGCACCCTGCCGACCACCGCGACCTGCTCCGACTACTGGGGCCAGAAGAGCACCACGGCGGGACCCGCCGGATATTCGAAGGGCCCGACGCCGTTCGACCAGTGCTCGTTCCACCCCTCGCAGCTGCGCAAGGCCTACGGCATCACCGCCTCCGGCCTGACCGGCAAGGGCGCGACGGTCGCGATCGTGGACGCGTACGGCAGCTCGACGATGCTCGCCGACGCGAACCGGTACGCGGTCAACCACGGCGACATGCCGTTCAGGAGCGGCCAGTACACCGAGCACGTCGACCCGGCGCAGTGGCAGGACCAGGACCTGTGCGGCGGGCCCGAGGGCTGGGCGCCGGAAGAGGCGCTGGACGTCGAGATGGCGCACGGCCTGGCGCCCGACGCGAACGTCGTCTACGTAGGTGCCGACTCGTGCACGGACGAGGACCTGTTGAGCGCCGTCACCACGATCGTGGACCAGCACCTGGCCGATGTCGTCTCCAACTCGTGGGGCGAGATCATGCACACCACGGACAACGCCGACATCACGGCGTCCGAGATCGCCGCCTACGAGCAGGTGTTCAAGGAGGCCGCCGTCGAGGGCATCGGCATCGGCTTCTCCGCGGGCGACTGCGGTGACAGCAGCCCGCTGGCCGCCGCGACCGGCGCCAACTGCCAGGCCGACACCGCCCGCGCCCAGGCCGACTGGCCCGACTCCGACCCGTGGGTGACCTCGGTCGGCGGCACCGCGCTCGGCATCGGCTCGAAGTCCGGCAGCTACGGCTTCGAGACCGACATGGGCACCCTGCGCTCCAACCTGTCGGCGGACGGCACCAGCTGGGTCCCCGCGGTCCCGGCGCCGTTCTACTTCGGCGGGGGCGGCGGCACCAGCGAGGACTTCGCGCAGCCCGCGTACCAGCGCGGTGTCGTGCCCGACGCGTTCTCGCACACCCTGATGACGGGCGCGCACAGCCGTGCGGCCCAGCGCGTCACGCCCGATGTGTCGGTGGCCGGCGACCTCTACACCTCGGTGCTGGTCGGCCTCTCCGACGGCGCCGACTACAGCGAGGCCGGCTACGGCGGCACCAGCGTGTCCTCGCCGGAATTCGCCGCGATCCAGGCCGACGCGCTCCAGGGCAGGCACCACGCCGTCGGCTTCGCCAACCCGCTGCTGTACGCCCACCCCGACCTGCTGCGCGACGTGGTCGACGAGCAGGCCGCACACCACGCGAAGGCCCCGCTGAGCAGCATCGTGGACTTCGGCGCGGTCAACGGCGCCCTCACCGTCCGGCTGGTCGCCTTCGGCCAGGACACCTCGCTCAACGCCGTCCGCGGCTACGACGACGCGACGGGCCTCGGCACCCCGACGCTGTCCTACCTGACCTCCCACCGCGGGTAAGCGCCACCCGCACCACCGGCGGCCCGGCGGAGAGCCCTCTCCGCCGGGCCGCCGCACGAGGGCGGGCAGCGCGTCACCCGGTACCACGACGATCCGGTTGTCCTACGATCGCCGGGGGGACCGCGGTACCGGGCCGGGTCCCCCGCGGTCCGGGCGGTCACGGAGAGGTCGAAGAAGAGTCACGGAGAGGACGGGCACAGGGACACATGGCCGAGCGCCCTTACGTACTGCTCAGCGTCGCCACATCCATCGACGGCTACATCGACGACACCTCGCCGGAGCGGCTGCTGCTGTCCAACGCCGAGGACTTCGACCGGGTCGACCAGGTGCGGGCCGAGTCCGACGCGATCCTGGTCGGCGGGAACACCCTGCGCCGCGACAATCCGCGGCTGCTGGTGAACAGCGCGGACCGGCGGGCGGCGCGGGTGGCCGCGGGCCGGCCGGCGTATCCGCTCAAGGTCACCGTGACGGGCAGCGGCGGGCTCGCGGCGGACCTGAAGTTCTGGCACCACGGCGGCGAGAAGGTCGTCTACACCACGGACGCCGCCGCGCCGGGCCTTCGCCGCACACTCGACGGTCTCGCGGACGTCGTCGGCACCGGCCCCGCCGTCGACTTCGGCGCGCTGCTCGACGACCTGGCGCGGCGCGGAGTGCGGCAGCTCATGGTGGAGGGCGGCGGCAGCATCCACACGCAATTCCTCGCCCGGGGCCTCGCCGACGAGATGCAGGTGGCCGTGGCGCCGGTGCTCGTCGGGCAGCCCGGCGCGCCCCGCTTCCTCGGCGCCGCCGACTACCCCGGCGGCCCGACCCGGCGGCTGACCCTGATCGGGACCCGTACCGTCGGCGACGTCGTCCTGCTACGGTACGCGCCCAAGCCGCGGCCCGAGTCCCCGTCCCAGACAGCGGAGGTGAGCGCGTGAGCGCACAGGAGGCAGCCGACCGAAGGTGGTTGGCCCGGGCGATCGACCTGGCGGCGCTGTGCCCGCCCGCCGCCGGGGCCTTCAGCGTCGGGGCGGTCATCGTCGGGGCGGACGGCGCCGAGATCAGCAACGGCCACAGCCGCGAGGGCGGCGACCCCCATGTGCACGCCGAGCAGTCCGCGCTGGCCAAACTGGCGCCGGACGACGCCCGGCTGGCGGGCGCCACCATCTACAGCTCGCTCGAACCCTGCTCGGAGCGCCGCTCCCACCCGCACCCCTGCGCCCAGCTCATCCTGCGCAGCGGCATCCCCCGGGTGGTCATCGCCTGGCGCGAACCGGCCCTCTTCGTCGCCGACTGCCAGGGCGTGGAACTCCTGGAGGCGGCCGGCGTCGAGGTCGTGGAATTCCCCGACCTGGCGGACGCGGCCCGCGCGGCGAACACCAATCTGGACGTCTGACAGGGGTACCGCGTCACAGGGGCGTGCCGGGGAGGCGCTGCTCCACCCAGATGATCTTCCCGGCCTTGGTGTAGCGGGTCCCCCAGTGCTCGGCGAGCTGCGCCACCAGGAACAGCCCGCGCCCGCCCTCGTCGGTGGTGGCCGCGTACCGCAGATGCGGGGAGGTGCTGCTGGTGTCGGCGACCTCGCAGATCAGGGTGCGGTCCAGCAGCATGCGTACGTCGATCGGCCCGGTGGTGTAGCGGATCGCGTTGGTGATCAGCTCGCTGAGGATGAGCTCGGTGGTGAAGGCCAGGTCGTCCAGGCCCCACGCGGTCAGCTGGTCGCTGGCCCCGTTGCGCACGGTGGCCACCGCCGCCGGGTCCGTGGGGACCTCCCAGCGGGCGATACGGTCGGCGGCCACCACACGGGTCTCGGCGATCAGCAGCGCGATGTCGTCCTTGGGCTCGGCGGGCATCATCGCCGCGATGACCGCGTCACAGGTCTCCTCGACCGTACGGCCCGGTGGTCCGCCCAGCGCGGAGCGCAGCATGTCCAGGCCGACGTCGATGTCCCGGGAGCGGTCCTCGACCAGGCCGTCGGTGTAGAGGACCAGCCGGCTTCCTTCGGCCAACCGGTGCTCGACCGCCTCGAAGAGCATCCCGCCCAGGCCCAGCGGCGGCCCGGCGGGCACGTCCAGCAGCTCGACCGTGCCGTCAGCGCTGACCAGTGCGGGCGGCAGGTGCCCGGCCCTGGCCAGCTGGCAGCAGCCGGTGACCGGGTCGTAGATCGCGTACAGGCAGGTCGCGCCGGCGATCGGAGCGCCGCCGCCGGGAGGTCCGCCGCCCGGCGCGGCCTCGTCCTTGTCGATCCGGCCGACCAGGTCGTCCAGGTGCGCCAGCAGCTCGTCGGGCGGCAGGTCCAGCATCGAGAAGTTGACGACGGCGGTCCGCAGCCGGCCCATGGTGGCCGCCGCGTGCATGCCGTGCCCGACGACGTCGCCGACCACTACCGCGACCCGGGCACCGGGCAGCGGGATGACGTCGAACCAGTCGCCGCCGACGCCCGCCTGCGCGGGCATGTAGCGGAAGGCGACATCCAGCGCGTCCTGCTCGGGCGGGCCGTGCGGCAGCAGGCTCTGCTGGAGATTGACCGCCATCGCCGTATTGCCGGTGACGGCCGCGTCGATCTGCTCCTGGGTGGTGTATTTGGTGTCGAACACGCCGGTGTTGCGGCCGACCCGCAGTACCGCCATCCGGTCCGCGACCGCCCGCACCTCGTCCACCTCGGGGCTGACCAGCAGCACCCCCAGATGCTGATCGCGCAGCCGCTGCACCAGTTCCAGCACGCGGGCGACCTGGCTCGGGCCGAGCGCGGCGGTCGGCTCGTCGAGGATGATCAGCTCGGGCTCGCCGATCAGCGCCCGGGCGATGGCGACGCCCTGCCGCTGGGCGCCGGACAGCGACGCGACCGGGGTGCGCAGGCTCGGGATGGGCACCGACAGCGCGTCCAGCAGATTGCGGGCGCGCTTTTCCATCTTGATCGCGTTGAGCACGCCCAGGGTCCGCAGCTCACGGCCGAGGTAGAGGTTCTCGACGGTGTCCAGGTTGTCGCACAGCGACAGGTCCTGGTGGACGGTGGCGATGCCCAGTCTCAGGGCGTCCTGCGGCCGTCGCAGATCGACCCGGCGCCCGCGCCACTCGATCACGCCGGCGTCCGCCGTGGTCACCCCCGCGATGACCTTGACCAGCGTGGACTTGCCCGCCCCGTTGCTGCCGACCAGCCCGACGGCCTCGCCCTCGTGGATCACGAGGTCGACGTCGCGCAGCGCCTGCACCGCGCCGAACCGTTTGGAGACGCCGTGCACGGCCAGCAGCGGACTGCCGCTCACGCAAACCACCTCCTGCCCCCGGGCGACCGTAACCGAGTCTGCCCGGCGGACCGCCCCCGCGCATCGTGGCGGACACCGGATCGCAAGGGGACCGTAAGAGACGCGTGCGCCCGCGACGCGGGTGCCCGCGTCGGGTCGGCCGGGCGGCGCGCCGATTCTCCGGTGGACCGGGTCAGGCCGTCGGGCGCTGGTGATCGTGGCCCGAGGGCTGCGCCGCGGGCTGTCCGTAGCCCTGCTGCGGCTGGCCCTGCGGCCCGGCCTGCACCTGGAGCTGCTCGGCCTGCTCCTTCGACAGCTGCTGCGCGGCACCGCAGAAGGTGCACTGGGTGACGTACTTCGTGCTGATCGGGAAAAGCGGCACGAAGAACAGGGTGAATTTGGTGACCCGCTTCTTGAGCGTGTGCGCGGCGGGATTGCCGCAGCGCCCGCAGACCAGCGTGATCATGGCCAATGTGTAGAGATAGCCCCGAGTACCGAATATGATCATGAGATTTTCCCCCTCGAATCGGCGTGCTGCCTGAGGAGAGTGTGCCGTACGGGCACGGCCCCGCGATATGCGGGGGCAGCACCGGCATACGGCCGTCCGGAGGGCCGGCCGCCGGCGGTCAGCGGCGGCGCAGCGAGGCGTCGAGCAGGGCCGGCGGGGTGTCGAACTTCTCCTGCGGTGCGAGGTCGGTGCCGGGGGCGACGATCGCGTCGACGGCGTCGAGCACGTCGGCGGGAAGCACGGTGTCGGCGGCGGCGAGTTGCGCATGCAGGTGCTCAAGGGTGCGCGGGCCGATGATCGCGGCCGTCACGGCGGGGTGCGCGGTCACGAAGCCGAGCGCGAGCTGGATCAGGGTCAGGCCGGCGTCGTCGGCGACGGCGGCCAGCCGCTCGACCGCGTCGAGCTTGGCCCGGTTGGTGGGGACGGCGGTGTCGAAGCGCTCCGGCATGGCGGCCGAGCGGCTGGTGGCGACGTCCCGGCCCTCGCGGATCGCACCCGACAGCCAGCCCGAGGCCAGCGGGCTCCACACCAGCACGCCGAGGCCGTACTGCTCGGTCACCGGCAGGACGTGGGTCTCGACGCCGCGCTGGAGGATCGAGTAGCCGGGCTGCTCGGTGACGTAGCGGCCCAGATGGTGCTCCCGGGCGGCCCACTGCGCCTGCACGATGCGGTAGGCGGGGAAGGTCGAGGAGCCGAAGTAGCGGATCTTGCCGGCGCGCTGGAGGTCGGTCAGCGCCGACAGCGTCTCCTCGTCGCCGGTGCTCGGGTCCCAGCGGTGGATCTGGTAGAGGTCGACGTGGTCGACGCCGAGGCGGCGCAGGCTGTTGTCCAGCTCGGTGACCAGCCAGCGGCGCGAGCTGCCCCGGTGGTTGCGCTCGTCGCCCATCGGCATGTTCGCCTTTGTGGCCAGCACGATGTCGTCGCGGCGCCCGGCGATCGCCTTGCCGACCATCTCCTCGGACTCACCGCCGCTGTACCAGTCGGCGGTGTCGATGAGGTTGATGCCGGCCCCGAGGGCGGCGTCCACGATGGCGGTGGCCTCGTCCTGGGTGGTGCGTCCGATCCTGCCGAAATTCATCGCGCCGAGCGCGAGCGAGCTGACCTGGACACCGGTGCGCCCCAGGGTGCGGTACTGCATGAGCGTGTCTCCTCCGTGCGGGCGAGGCGTGGTGGTACGGCTCGGCTTGGCCGCCGGCCACCGCTCTGGCATCATCGATGCAAGCGGAACCTCGTTCCACTAACCATACGGAACACGGTTCCGGTTGGCAACCGGACCACGGAGGGAGCAGCGCGGTGAACGACGGTGACGCGGGTGCGAGGCGTACGGACCGGCCCCGGCGGGCGGACGCCCGGCGCAATGCGGCGGCGCTGCTCGACGCGGCCGCCGCGGTCTTCATCGCCTCGGGCGTGGAGGCGCCGGTACGCGACATCGCGGCCGAGGCCGGCGTCGGGACCGGCACGATCTACCGGCACTTCCCGACCCGGGCGGACCTGATCATCGCCGTCTACCGGCACCAGGTCGAAGCCTGCGCCGAGGCGGGTCCGACCCTGCTGGCCACCCACGCGACCGCGTATGACGCGCTGGGGAGCTGGATCGGCCTCTTCGTCGACTTCCTGGTCACCAAGCACGGCCTGGCCGGTGTCCTGCGGTCCGACGACGCCGGCTTCGACACGCTGCACGCCTACTTCCTCGACCGGCTCGTGCCCGTGTGCGCCCAGCTGCTCGACGCCGCTGCCGCCGCCGGCGAGATCCGCTCCGGGCTCGCCGCCGTCGACCTCATGCGCGGCGTCGGCAATCTCTGCATCGGCGCCGACAGCGATCCCGGCTATGACGCCCGCCGGCTCGTCGGACTCCTCGTGGCGGGACTGCGGCTGCCGGACCGGGGCGAGGGGAAGTCGGCCGAGAGCCCGGCAGCGGCGCGGGGCGGAAACGTATAGTCGCCGGGTGGGCGTCGGAGCGTCGGGCATGGTCGTCACCTTCTGGTCCTCGCTTGAGGTCGCGGACCGCGAGGCGCTGGCCGGGCTCGGGGCGCAGACGGAAGTGGCGGCGGACACCCAGATGTTCGCGCAGGGGGACTCCTCGGACTACCTGCTGGTGGTGCTGCGCGGCTGGGTCAAGGTCGTCTCGCACTCGGCGGGCGGCTACCGGGCGCTGCTGGCGCTGCGCGGGCCGGGTGACCTGCTGGGCGAGCAGGCCGGGCTGGACGGGCGGCGGCGCAGCGCCTCGCTCTACGCGGCCACCGACGTCGTCGTGTTACGGCTCACCGCGGCACGCTTCCAGCACTTCGCCCGGGACCACCCCGCGGTCAGCCGGGCGGTGGAGCAGACGCTTTCGCGACGGCTCCAGGAGGCCGACCGGCAGCGGGCCGGCTTCACCGAGCCGGTGTCGGTACGGCTCGCGGCGCTGCTGCTCGACCTCGCCGACCGGTGCGGTGAGCCGGCGCGCGGCGCCGGGGCGGTGAGCATCGGGCTCCCGCTGTCGCAGGACGACCTCGCCGGGCTGCTGCTCAGCTCCCGCCGCACGGTCAGCCGGGTGCTCGAACAGTGGCGCGCGCAGGGGCTGGTGGCCACCGGACGCAAATCGCTGCACCTGCTCCAGGCGGACCGGCTCAAGTCCCTCGCCCAGGGCGGCTGAATTCCTTCCCGGCCTCAACACGCGCTCGAACTCACCCCCTTGGACGGGGCCTTGAGGATGCGGTAGTGGCCGCCGTTGTGGGTCAGCCAGTAGGTGACCGTCCAGTCCGTGCAGGTCTGGTCGGGATCGGAGGTCGGTCCGTAACCGGCGTCCTGATGGCTGCTGAAGGCGACCGTCGCCTCCGTGTACCGGTCGGTGTCGGTCAGCGCGGTGAGGGTGACCCCGGACTCCTGGGTGGTGGCCATGACCTTCTTCCACCTCGCCCGCTCGGTTGTGGAGTGCACGTCGACGGCCTTGGTCGCCGGGTCGTAGTACGACAGCGCGGTGTCGTAGTCCCGGGCGTTGATCGCGCCGTAGAAGGCGCCGAACATCGCGGCGACCTCGTCGGCCCCGGGGTCGCCGTCGACCTGCGTGGTGTCGACATCCACCGCGCCGTCGTCGGTGGTCGGCTCGTCGGTGGTCGGCTCGGTGGTCGGGTCGGTGGTCGGGTCGGCCGGGGCCTCGTACGGGATCGTGGTGCTGGTCGAGGCCGGCACATCGGCCGAGGTGCCGCCGCTCGACGCCAGCTTGCCGATGCCGGCGAACAGCAGCACCAGGGCCACCGAGGCGGCCACCACCCAGCCGACAGGACTGCGCCGGGCCGGGGGCGCGGGCGGCGGCTGGAACTGCGGCTGCGGCGGGGCCGCCGGAACCGGGGACGGTACCGGGGCGGACGGCGTCACGGCCAGCGCGGCGTCGAGCGGCCCGAACCAGCTGACCAGATCCGGACGGCCGGCGGGCGCGGACTCCACGCTCCGCCGTGCCAGCGCGGCCAGGTCGGGGGAGACGGCGCCGAGCGCCCGGTAGTCCACCCGGGACTGGTCGCCGTCGAAGAGCCGGGCCGCGATCAGGCCGAACTTGTAGGCGTCGGAGTACGGTGTCGCCCTGCTCTCGCCCGCGGGCACCTCCCAGTCGGGGGTGTCCACCGGTTCCACCGCCGACCGGCCGTGCACCCGCATCGAGTCGCAGTCGATCAGCAGGCAGCGCGGAGTGCCGTCCAGCGTGAACAGCACGTTCTTGGGCGACAGATCGCCGATCGCAGCCTGCTCGCGGTGCAGGAGCGCGGTGATCTGGGCCAGGTCCCTGAGCAGCTGGAGCCGCAGCCGGTTGTCCAGGTGGATGCCGATGGACCGCAGGTAGGCGTCGTCGTTGAGCAGGAACTCCATGCCCTGGGTGCGGGTCTGGTTCCCGACGGTGATCCGGAATTCGTCGGGCACCCGCCGCATCAGGAAGCCCAGCGGCCGGCCGCCGTCCGCCACCAGGGCCACCGGCCAGGCCGACCGGTTGTCGAGGAAGGTGCGCTCGCCGGGACCGAGGGTGCCGAGGAAGCCCACCACCGACTCCAGCGCGTCCGCGTCGACCGGGACAGCGGGCAGGTACTCCTTGTAGACGAAGCTCCCGGCCAGGCCCGGCAGCGCGTTCGGGACCGTGTAGACCTTGCCCTGGCCGCCCTTGGCGAGGAAGTGACCCTGGTGGAATCCGAGTTGGCTGGTCCGGAAGCTCAGTACGGTCATCGGGACCACCCCGTCGCGGGCGGTCCGCCGCCGGCGGCCCCGCCGGGACCGGGACCGGGGCGGGTCCCGGGTTGCGCGCCGGACCGGTTGCCGCCCGTACGCCCGGCGCCGGTCCGCGGCCACAGTGCCAGCAGCGTACGGTCGTCGTCGAAGGTCTCGCGGGAGAAGTCCAGCAGGTGCGCGAAGCCCAGCGGCGGTATCGGCGTGCGCAGTTCGCGCACGAACAGCGGCGGGATCTCGCCGTCGGGCCGCCCGGAACCGCCCGCGGGGGAGGCCGCGCCGCCCGGCTGCGGGATGTCGCCGACCGGGTCGCCGAAGCCGTCGGTGCCGATCAGCACCACCGTGCCCGGGTCGAGGTAGAAGGTCTGCGCACGGAGGCCGGGCGGCAGCCGCGGCAGCGGGTCGACGGCCGAGGACACCAGGCCGCCGTCCTGCGCGTCCTTGCCGCCGGCCAGCCGCCGGACCCGGTCGTCCTTGATCTGCCAGACCCCCGAGTCGCCGACCGACACCACGGCGATCTCCACACCGTCAGCGGTCGGCGTGGCGGTGCCGGCGACCAGGGTGGTGCCGAGGAGTTCTGCGGTGGCGGTGACCCCGGCGTCGGGATCGCGCAGGATACGGCGGGCCTGTTCGATCAACTGCCAGTGCACGGTGGTCAGCAGCCGCTCCCAGTCGATCTGGAGCGGCCCGCCGGCCCGGATCTGGGCGAGCAGTTCGTCCACCGCGCTGCGGCACGCCACCTGCGCGCCGACATGCGGCTGCCGGGCGCTGGAGACGCCGTCGGCGACCGCGAAGACGACCGCGCCGGAGCCGGGTTCGAAGGCGGCGGCCACGTCGTCCTCGCGCGGCCGGCCGTTGTAGCGGTGCAGATAGCCGCGCACGGAGGCCAGCCGCAGGTGCAGGTCGGGCGTCGACCACCCGTCGCACACCGTGTCGGGGCGGTAGGACAGGCCGGTCGGCGGGGCCGGTTCGAAGTCGGCCACGGGCAGGTTGTCGGGCGTGAGGGGCCGCCACCGCTCCCGCAGCCCGCCCTGCTCCCGGAGCGGCGGGGCTGCGGCCGGCGGTACGGGCGCGGAGCCGTAGGACCACTGGTCGTACGGCTGCTGCCCGTAGGGCGCCTCCTGGTCGTAGGGCGCCTGGGGGTCGTACGGCGGCTGCTGGTCGTACGGTGCCTGCTGGTCGTACGGCGGCTGGTCGCGGCGGCCCTGCGGCGGGGCGGGCGCCGGCTGCCGCTGCCGCTGCTGCGGGGGCGGGTACGGGCGCGGACCGCGCAACTGCGGTGCGGGCGCGGGCGGGTGGACCGGCGGCGGCTGCCCCTGGCCCGGCTCGTACCCCGGTTGCTGTTCGGACCCGGGCTGCGGCGGCTTGCGCCGGAAGGGAAGGTCCATCTCAGATCAGGTCGATTGCGACGGTGAAGCCTTCCGGCCGGTCCACGACGAGCTGCGGCTCGGCGGACCCGAGGGACTGGCCCGAGGAGATCACGCTGGTGGTGAGCGCGCTGCAGAACTTGGAGATGGCCTGCCCCAGGTCCACCCCCTTGTTGGCCACGAAGCCGAACTCCGGCTTCGTGGCGACCTGCGAGATGATCCTCGCGTCGGCCTGCCCGATGCCGCAGGCGATCACATTGGGCGCGACCGGCGTCACGCTCTTGTCGGTGAGCCTGCGGTGCACCGCCTCCCAGTCCTCGCCGGTGTTGGGCGCGCCGTCGCTGAGGAAGAAGACCGCGGGCCGGTGCACCTGGTAGCCCTCGCGCTTCAACTCCGCGACATCGCGCGGAATGCGGGACAGCAGGTCCTCGAACGCCGCCTGGTAGCTGGTCATCCCGCGGGTGCGCAGCAGCGGGAACTCCCCCGCGGCCCGCAGGTCCACCAGCCGGACCCGCTCCTGGACGTCGTCGGAGAAGCCGAGCACCGAGAAGCGCACCTTGGCCGCGGCCATCGGTTCGCCCAGCAACTCCCGGTGCAGGGACCGCAGTCCGTCGTTCAGGTCGCCGATGACGTCCTCCATCGACAGCGATTCGTCGGCGAGTACATAGATCGGGAGCAGATTGCCCCGGTTGCCAGCCATGATCGTGGTGTCCTTCCCCGCGTTCGGTTCGTACGGCTCGGAGCGTCCGAGCGGTGGGCGTCAGATGGCGTCGGCCGCCGGGCGGAAGCCGTCCGGGCCGATCAGGGTGAACTCGCTGCTGCCGGCGGCGAGCCGCTGCCCGTAGCCGGCGACGCAGTCGCGCAGGAAGGCCGCGCAACTGTGCGCGGCCGAGGCCGCGTCGGTATGCGGGGCGGCGAGGTGGGCGAATTCCGGGCGGGTGGCGATTCGCCCGACCGCCAGCGGCTCGGCCCGGCCCAGGCCGCACGCGATGATCTGCGGCGCGGTCGGATGGGCGGCGCGGTCCACCAGTTCGCGGTGCGCCTCCCGCCAGCCGGCGCCCTCGTCCGGGACGCCGCCGCTGACGAAGAACACCATCGGCCGCAGCACCGCCGGGTGTTCCGCCTTGGCCAGCGCCACATCCTGCGGCAGCAGCAACCGCAGTGTACGGAAGGCCTGTTCGTACGACAGGCCCGGCCGCCGGGTCAGGATCGGGGTGCGGGTGCCCGGGGTGACCGTGCTCGGCTCCAGGCGCACCACGGTGTCGGCGGCCATGCCCAGCACGCACACCCGCAGCGTCGCCGAGACCGCGGGGGCGCCGGACAGGGCGTCGTGCAGCGCGCCGAGCCCGCGGTTGAACTCGTCCAGCGCACCGGGCGCGACGGACTCGTCCAGGACGAGGTAGATCAGCGCGGTGGCGGCGAAGGCCGCGGGCGCGGGCGGCTGCCGCTCGGGCACGACGACGGTCGGCTCGTACAGGCCGGACGGCCCGGCCGGGCCGGCGGGTCCGGCGGGGCTGGTGGCGGCCGGCGGCGGTACGGGTCCCGGCGCCGGGGCGGCCGGGGCCGCCCCGGGGGCCGCGCCCAGGGTGAGCGGGGCGTCCCACGGCACCGCGGACGGCGCCAGGGCCGAGATCCCGGTGCCGGTGGCCCGCTGCACCTGCCCGACCACCTGGTCGCGCATGGCGTTGAGGTCCCCCGACTGGATCAGGCCCTTCTCGACCATCGTGTTGAACAGCGCGAGCCCCCGGGTGGCCTGGAGTTCCGCGCTCTCCGCCCGGGTCGCCTCCAGCTGGCGGCGCATCTCGACGGCGGTCGCCGCGTCGTCCGGGTGGGTGACCAGGTAGTGCCGGATCAGGCCCTCCGCGGTGTCCAGCGCGTCGCCGAGGGCATCGGACTCGCGGCGGCGGGCGGCCAGCGACGCGCTCTGCTGGATGGCCTCGATCTCGATGCCGTGCCGGGTCTCGCTCACCGCGGGCTCGTGCTCCGCCTCGCCGAGCGCCAGCCGGCGGTCGGCTTCGAGCAGCCGCTCCAGGTACAGCCGCGACTTGGCGTCGGGGCGGACCGCGACCTGGCAGCTGTGCACCAGCACGCCCTGCGTCAGCACCACGGGCGAGGCGCACAGCTTGCCCAGATCGTGCTGGAGCCCGAAGGAGTCCTCGATGTCGTAGCCCTGGCCTGCTCCGTGGAATAGGCCGTTGATGTAGCCGTAGACGACCGGCAGGACGTCCGGCAGCCCGCCGCGCACCCACTGCTCGGCGCCCGTCCAGCCGTTGATCCGGAAGGAGAAGGAGACGGTGACCTCGAACTCGTGGACCTTGTCGCGGGCGACCATCGGGTTGCTGGCGAGCCGCACCGTACGGGAGTGGTCGCGCATGTCGACCTCGTAGCGGCTGCGGTATTTGGAGAAGACCTGCTGGGACGGGGTCATCGGGCGGCCGTCGAAGCAGGCGACCTCGCCGGAGGCGGTGGCGTAGACGACCGCCAGGTACGGGCTTGTCGCCCTGGTCGGCCCCACCGTCATGCGTGCTACGGGCTTGCGTTCGGCGATCAGGGACAGCGGCTCTGGCACCGGGCACCTCCTTGCGGGTGTTGCGAGCGGTTCAGCGAGCGGACGAGCGGACTGGCGGATGGCTGCGGGACGGGCGGCGGTCGTCCGTGGCTTCGGGCTTCGTGGCTTCGGGATTCGGGCTTTCGGGACGGGTGCGGCAGCGGCTCAGGAGCCGGCCGGTTTCAGGGACATACGGATCAGCCGGGCCGCCCGGTACAGCGGTCGCAGCGCGTCCGGCGCGTCCCAGGCGACGGTGTAGCGGTGCAGCAACTCCCCCGTACGGGTGCTGCGTTGTGCGAGGTCGCGGAGCATCCGGATCAGGTCGTCGAGCAGCTTCGGGTCGGACTCGGCGAGCGCGGCCCACCCGGCGAGTACGGTCGCGGCCTCTTCCGCGAAGAGTTCGCCGCAGATCACCTCGGTCCACAGCCCGGCCAGCACCTCGCGCAAACCCGTTTCGCGCGCGGCCAGTTCGAGCAGCCGGGGCCGGCTGCGCGGGGTGCTGCCGGGCGCCGGGTGCGCCTCCTCGGTGACGAGCGAGTCGGCCAGGATCAGGAAGGCCAGATGCCCGGTCGGCCGGCTCTCGTGCTGCGCCACCATGCCGGCCAGCGCCTTGAGCACGACCGGGGCGTTGCCCGCCACGTCCTCCTCGACCAGGTCGGCGAAGCCGTCGCCGACGGCGATGGCGACGCCCATCCGGTCGACGGTGCCGAGCCGGGTCAGGGCGTCCACCGCCGTCGGCAGGTCAGCGCCGCCCAGGCACAGCCCGTACGCGCGGGCCGCCGCCGCCTTGTTCTCCGGGGACGCGGCCAGGTACCAGGAGTCGACCAGCGCCCGGACGCCGGGCCGCAGTGCCGGGTCCTCCACGCAGACCCGCAGCGCGTAGGCCACCGCCTCCCGGCGCCGCCAGCCCAGATCGGTCCGGTGGATCCAGCCGGGGAAGACCCGGTTGCCGAACAGGTCGAAGGCCTCGCCGGCGATCAGGCCGAGCGCGGTGCCCGCGAAGCTGCGGATCTGCTCGGACGGTGAGTCCACCAATTCGCCGAGCCAGTCCAGCAGTTGCGGCTGGATGCGGTATTCCGACCAGACGTGCCTGATCAGCCGGCGCGGGTCGGCCGCGTCGCGGTACTCCATCGCCGTGCACGGCACCCGACCGAAGTCGCCGCGAGTGACGGTGGCGACCGTACGCGCCCGCAGCCGGTCGAGCCGGCTGCGGCGGGACACCGCGAAGGGGTCCCTGACCTTGGGCGGGCGCTCCTGCTCCGGGGTGCCGATCAGCCGGCCCGGCTCCTCGAAGCGTCCCAGCAGCGACTCGGCGGCCAGCGCGATGTCCTCCTGCGCCAGGCCGTTGAGCACCGCGAGCGCGATCGCCTCGGTTCGCAGCTCGGGGTCGGCGAGATTCTCGAACCAGGTCTCCAGGTCCTCGGTGTCCCCGCGGTCGAGCAGCGCCCTGACCCGGTCGGCGTCCACCCCGCCGCCGGTGTGCTCGTCGGCCAGCGCCTCCGCGAGCCGCGCGGCGTCCCGGCAGGCCGCCATGGCGCCGAGCAGTTCGTCGGCCAGCGCGCTGATCTGCGGCTGCGCCATCAGCTCGGTGGCCGTGCCGGCGCCCACCCGGTGGGTGAGGTGGCGGCGCAGGACCGCGTCGAGGTCGGTGGGGCGGGCGAGCCGCTGCACGTACTCCAGCACGCCCCGGTCGAGCCGGATGTCGGTGTCGACGGTCAGCACCAGCCGCACACCGGCCTGTTCGAGCTGGTGCTCCAGGCCCTCCAGTAGCGGGCCGCGCAGATCCTCGGCGTCCCGGGGGGAGTTGAGCAGCAGGCCCGCGTCCGCGTCGAGTTCGTCCAGGCCCGCGATCCGCGCCAGGTCGGCGACCGAGTCCAGCAGATACCAGGCCCGTACCTGCTGCGCCTGCAACAGCCGTACGGCGGCGGCCGTCTTGCCGCTGCCCGCGGGGCCGCGCAGCACCACGGAGCGCTGCCGGGCGGCGTTGAGCCGGATCTCGTCCCAGCGCGGCGGTTCGTGGAAGGCGTGCCTGACCGTCTCGACGCTGGCGGGCGACAGGGTGCGCAGGGTGACCTGGCGCTCGGTGCCGGTCACGACGACGAATTTGTCGCCCGCCACCGCGTCGCCCTCGACCCGCAGCCTGGCCTCGCGCAGCAGCCCCCTGCGCTTGCTGCCGCGGCCGGTGCGGGCGGTGGCCTCCGCGGCGCTCTCGCCCGCGCCGACGCTGTCGCTCGGCGCCCCCGCGCCTCCGCCCGCGCCCGGGTCACGCGCCGGCTCCGCGCCGCCGGACCCGCCCGCGGCACCTTCCGGCGGTGGCGCGCCGGCGCTTGGCGGCGGCGCGGCCGGAGCGGCGGGAGCCGGTGCGGGAGCCGCGGGTGCGGAGGCCGCGGCGGGCGGCGGCGCGGCAGGAGGCGTACTCACAGGTTGACCGGCCCCGAGGTGTGGATGGTGGTGTTCTTGTCGCCCTCGACGTAGTCACCCTTGACCTTGAAGTTGCGGACCGCGCTCAGCCGCTCCCTGATGCCGTAGTCGACCGGCGCGTCACCGCCCTGGCCGCCGCCCGTACCGGGATGCGGCGGGGCCGAGCCCCCGGCCTCGGCCCCGC
>NZ_JAJSYW010000139.1:0-18377 GCF_036815005.1 Streptomyces sp. IBSBF 2435
CCTGGTGGGCACCCCCTTGCCGAAGGGAACCGCACACCCCCGCCCCCGGCGGAAGCGCACCCGCCGCCGCAGCCGGCGCCCTCAGGCCCGCGCCGGCGGACGGGCGCCCCCTGCCGCAGCGGGAACGGGCCCCATGCCCGGGGGGCGCGCCCCCTGGCGCAAGGGGAGCCGCCGGAGCCCGCGCCCCCCGAGGGCGGATCGTCAGCAAAGGCCTTCTCGGGCCCGAACGGGCCCGCTATCATCGGACCTCTCGTGGGAGCGCTCCCACGACAACCCGTCCGCCCCCCACTCCAAGGACGCCCCCATGCTTCGCAGACCCCTCGCCGCGCTCGTCGCGGCACTCTCCCTGGTCGGCGGCGCCGTCACCGTCGCCTCCGCGACCGCCGCCGCCACCGGCAAGAGCACGGCAAGTGCGGCGCCGGCCGCCGTCTCCGACGCGTACAGCTGGAAGAACGTGCAGATCGGCGGCGGCGGCTTCGTCCCCGGCATCATCTTCAACCAGTCGGAGAAGAACCTCGCCTACGCCCGTACCGACATCGGCGGCGCCTACCGCTGGAACGAGTCCACGAAGTCCTGGACCCCGCTGCTGGACTCCGCGGGCTGGACCGACTGGAACAAGAACGGCGTGGTCAGCCTGGCCACCGACGCGCTGGCACCGGACAAGGTGTACGCGGCGGTCGGCATGTACACCAACTCCTGGGACCCCGGCAACGGCTCGATCCTGCGCTCCTCGGACCGCGGGGCGACCTGGTCGGCGACCGCGCTGCCGTTCAAGCTCGGCGGCAACATGCCCGGCCGCGGCATGGGTGAGCGGCTGGCCATCGACCCGAACAAGGACAGCGTGCTGTACTTCGCCGCCCCCAGCGGCAACGGCCTGTGGCGCAGCACCGACTCGGGCGTCACCTGGGCGAAGGTCACCGCCTTCCCCAACGTGGGCAACTACGTGGCCGACGCGTCCGACAGCACCGGCTACCAGAGCGACAACCAGGGCGACGTGTGGGTGACGTTCGACCCGCGCACCGGCACCAAGGGCGCCACCACGCAGACCATCTACGTGGGCGTGGCCGACAAGGCCAACACCGTCTACCGCTCGACCGACGGCGGCGCCACCTGGTCCCGGCTGGCCGGCCAGCCCACCGGCTACATCGCCCACAAGGGCGTACTGGACTCGGTGAACGGCTACCTCTACCTCGCCACCAGCGACACCGGCGGCCCCTACGACGGCGCCAAGGGCCAGGTCTGGCGGTACGCGACCGCGACCGGCACCTGGACGAACATCAGCCCGATGTCGGACGCCGACACGTACTTCGGCTACAGCGGCCTGACCGTCGACCGGCAGCACCCGGGCACCGTCATGGTCACCGGCTACAGCTCCTGGTGGGCCGACACGCAGATCTTCCGGAGCACCGACAGCGGAGCCACCTGGACCCGGGCCTGGGACACCCCCAGCTACCCGACCCGCAGCGACCGCTACACCATGGACATCTCCGCGTCCCCGTGGCTGAGCTGGGGCGCCAACCCGTCGCCGCCGGAGGAGACCCCCAAGCTCGGCTGGATGACCGAGTCGCTGGAGATCGACCCCTTCAACTCCAACCGCATGTGGTACGGCACCGGCGCCACCGTCTACGGCACCGACAACCTCACCAACTGGGACACCGGCACCAAGTTCACCATCAAACCGAACGCCAGGGGCCTGGAGGAGACCTCGGTCCAGGACCTGATCAGCCCGCCGTCCGGCGCGCCGCTGATCAGCGCGCTCGGTGACATCGGCGGCTTCCGGCACACCGACCTGACCGCGGTCCCGGCGATGATGTTCACCCAGCCGAACTTCACCACCACCACGAGCCTGGACTTCGCGGCCACCAACGCGAACACCATGGTCAGGGTCGGCAACGCGGACACCGGCGCCCATGTCTCCTTCTCCACCGACGACGGCGCCAACTGGTTCGCCGGCAGCGACCCGTCCGGCGTCAGCGGCGGCGGTACGGTCGCCGCGGCGGCCGACGGCAGCCGCTTCCTATGGAGCCCGGCGGGCACCGGCGTC
The DNA here is from genome assembly GCF_036815005.1 of Streptomyces sp. IBSBF 2435. Lineage (NCBI taxonomy): Bacteria > Bacillati > Actinomycetota > Actinomycetes > Kitasatosporales > Streptomycetaceae > Streptomyces > Streptomyces sp. IBSBF 2435. The sequence goes on from NZ_JAJSYW010000139.1 coordinate 2,045, forward strand.
AACTACTCCGTCGGCTTCGGCAACTCCTGGTCCGCCTCCAGCGGCATCCCGACCGGCGCCGCGATCGGGTCCGACCGGGTGAATCCGAAGAAGTTCTACGGCCTGTCCGGCGGCAGGTTCTACCTGAGCACGGACGGCGGCGCGACCTTCACCGCCACCGCGGCCACCGGGCTGCCCACGGAGAACGGCAAGCTCAAGGCGCTGCCGGGCACCGAGGGCGACGTCTGGGTGGCGGGCGGCAGCGGCAGCACGTACGGGCTGTGGCACTCCACCAACTCCGGGGCGTCCTTCACCAAGCTGGCGGGCGTGCAGGAGGCCGACAACATCGGCTTCGGCAAGGCCGCGCCAGGTGCCTCCTACCAGGCCCTCTACAGCAGCGCGAAGGTCGGCGGCGTCCGCGGCGTCTTCCGCTCCACCGACGCGGGCGCGACCTGGGTGCGGATCAACGACAACGCCCACCAGTACGGCGTCACCAACAGCGCCATCACCGGCGACCCGCGGGTCTTCGGCCGGGTGTACGTCGCGACCAACGGCCGCGGCATCATCTACGGCGACACCACGGACACCGGCGGCGGTACGACCCCGCCGACCACACCTCCGACGACGCCTCCGACCACTCCGCCCACCACACCTCCGACCACTCCTCCGACGACCCCGCCCACGACGCCGCCCACCAGCCCGTCGTCCGGGTCCTGCACGGTCGGCTACGCGATCACCAACCAGTGGCCCGGCGGCTTCCAGGCGTCCGTCACGGTCACCAACACCGGCAGCAGCGCGGTCAACGCCTGGCAGCTCGGCTGGTCGTTCACCGCCGGTGAGACGATCAGTTCGCTGTGGAGCGCGAACTACACGCAGAGCGGTGCGGCCGTCTCGGTCACCGCGCCGAGCTGGTCGACCTCGATCCCGGCGGGCGGCAACGCCGTCTTCGGCTTCGGCGGCGTGGTCCAGGGAACCGCGGCGGTGCCTGCCGCCTTCACGCTGAACGGCAGGGCCTGCACGAAGAGCTGACCGTCCGACCCGCCCGACGGCCCCTGCGTGACGCGGGTGGCACCGGCCCGCGCCGGTCCTACCCGCGTCACCGCGTCCTGACAGCGGTAACGTCTGTCCGGTCAACGTGAAGCTGCGCGAAGGGCTGGTCGAGTGAGTGACATCGAGCGCGTCGGTGTGGTCGGCGCGGGCCAGATGGGTTCCGGGATCGCCGAGGTGTGCGCGAAGGCGGGGCTCGACGTCCGGGTCGCCGAGACCACGGGCGAGGCGCTGGAGCTGGGCCGGGCCCGGCTCACCCACTCGCTCGGCAAGGCGGCGGAGCGCGGCAAGATCACCGCGGAGCAGCGGGACGCGGCGCTCGGCAGGCTGAGCTTCACCACGGATCTCGGCGAATTCGCCGACCGCGATCTGGTCATCGAGGCCGTCGTGGAGAACGAGCAGGTCAAGACCGACATCTTCCGGGTGCTCGACCAGGTGGTGACCCGAGAGGACGCGATCCTGGCGTCCAACACCTCATCGATCCCGCTGGTCAGGCTGGCGGTGGCGACCTCCCGCCCGGACCATGTGCTGGGCATCCACTTCTTCAACCCGGCGCCCGTGCAGGCGCTGGTCGAGCTGATCCCGGCGCTCACCACCGGCAGTGAGACCCTCAAGCGCGCGGAACACCTTGTCACCGGCGTCCTGGGCAAGCACGCGATCCGGGCCCAGGACCGCTCGGGCTTCGTGGTGAACGCGCTGCTCGTGCCGTACCTGCTCTCCGCGATCCGGATGTTCGAGTCGGGCATGGCGACCCGTGAGGACATCGACAACGGCATGGAGATGGGCTGCGCCCACCCGATGGGTCCGCTCAAGCTGTCCGACCTGATCGGCCTCGACACCATCGCCGCCATCGCCGACTCGATGTACGCCGAGTACAAGGAGCCGCTGTACGCCGCCCCGCCGATCCTGCAGCGGATGGTGGACGCCGGACGGCTCGGCCGCAAGTCGGGCGCGGGCTTCTACCCGTACTGACCCCTGCCGGCCCCGTACCGCCCGGCCCGGATCCGCCCGGCCGGGCTCAGCTGCCCCCGGTGTGGTCCTCGTAGGCCTTGATCACGGTGTCGGTGGGGCCGTCCATCAGCAGCTCGCCCTTCTCCAGCCACAGCACCCGGTCACAGGTGTCGCGGATGGAGGTGTTGTCGTGGCTGACCAGGAAGACCGTGCCGGCCTCCTTGCGCAGCTCGCGGATGCGCTCCTCCGAGCGGCGCTGGAAGTCGCGGTCGCCGGTGGCCAGCGCCTCGTCGATCATCAGCACGTCGTGGTTCTTGGCCGCCGCGATCGAGAACCGCAGCCGGGCCGCCATGCCGGAGGAGTACGTACGCATCGGCAGCGAGACGAAGTCGTCCTTCTCGTTGATCCCGGAGAAGTCGACGATGCCCTGGTAGCGCTGGTGGACCTCCTCCCGGGACATGCCCATCGCGAGCGCTCCGAGGATCACGTTGGCGGCCCCGGTCAGGTCGTTCATCAGCGCCGCGTTCACCCCGAGCAGCGAGGGCTGGCCGTCGGTGTAGACCCGGCCGCGGTCGGGCGGGAGCAGGCCCGCGATGGCCTTGAGCAGGGTGGATTTGCCCGAGCCATTGGAACCGATGATGCCGATCGCCTCGCCGCGGTAGGCGGTGAAGCTGACGTCCTTGATCGCGTGCACGGTCTGCACACTGGGCGCGCCCTGCCGCAGCAGCACCCGGCGCAGCGCCATGGTGGCATTGCCGTGGCCGGTGCCGGCGCCGTAGATCCGGTAGATCACATGCAGGCCGTCGACCACGACGGTCGGCACCCCTCGCGGCAGCACGGGCCGCGGCCCGGTGTCCTGCCCGGCCTTCGGCTCTTCCTCCGCCGCACCGGCTGTCTGTTCGGCCACGTCCGTACCTCCTCGGACGACCAGAAGAACGCGTGCCCGCGCACCCCGCCACCGTCGCCCGGAACGGCGCGACCGGCCACAGGTGCGGCGGCAGCCGGGTGACGGAGCCCGCGAGCCCGCACCTGTGCCGAAACCGTCGCAGGGCCGTCGCGGCCCTGGCGCGTACCGGATGCAAGGATGCCCCATGCGCCAAGACCTCGAACGCATCGCTCTGATCTCCGACGTCCATGGAAACCTGACGGCGCTCGGAGCCGTCCTCGACGACATCGACGCCCGGGGGATCACCAGGATCTTCAACCTCGGCGACTACGTGGGCAAGGGGCCGCGCGGAAAGGAGGTGGTGGACGTCTGCCGGGAGCGCTGCGAGGTGAACATCCTCGGGAACTGGGACGACGCTCTGCCCGACCCGGACCGGGACGACGACAGCGCGGCACTGGCGTGGTGGCTCGCCCAGCTGTCCGCGGGGCAGGGCGAGTGGCTGCGCGGCCTGCCCTTCAGCCACGACTTCCTGATCAGCGGCCGCCAGGTGCGGCTCTTCCACGCGTCCCCCACCTCGGTGCACCGGCGGATCCGCTTCGACCACGACGAGGCCGAGTTCCTGGAGCTGTTCAGCAACACGCCCGCCACCGGGGACGGCCCGCCGCCCACGGTGGTCGGTTACGGCGACACCCACGACCCGTACTACGAGGTGGACCGCGAGCGCCGGACGGTGTTCAACACCGGAAGCGTCGGCAACAGCCTGGACGACCCGACCCCGGTCTATGTCATCGCGGAGGGGGTCTGCGGCTCACCGGACGACGCGCCCTTCTCCCTGCAGTCCGTACGGGTGCCCTACGACGTCGAAGCCGAACTGGCGGTGGCACGGGCGATGGGGATGCCGGAACTCGACGGTTACGCGGCCGAGTTGCGGCACGGGGTCTACCGCAGGGACTTCTTCACCGGCACGGCACCCGCCTATCACCGCCGTTCCCGGGAGTCGCGGGAGTCGCGGGAGTCGCGGGAGTCGCGGGAGTCGCGGGAGTCGCGGGCCGGCTCGTAGCGGCTACGGCGCCGACAGCACGGTGGTACGGAAGCGGGGCGCGCGCGGGCAGGTGTCGCGGGACAGGACGAGCAGGGCGACGTCGCCGGAGGACCGGCCGCCGGGGTGCTGGACGATCTCCGCGCGTAGCCGCGGCCCGTCAGGGGCGCGGGGAACTGCGCGGCCGGCCGAGACGCACCGCACGTGCGAATGCCGCCGCAAGTGGCACGCCCCCAAGGGGCGAGGGGGCCCGGGTGGGCCCCCTCGCCCGGCACGGTCAGGCGCCGCGGAGGGTGGCGTTCGTACGGCCCGCCGCCGAGGCGACGGCGGCGTCACGCGCCCCCGACGCCTCCTCGGCGGTCAGCGTGCGGTCCGCCGCCCGGAAGCGCAGCGCATACGCCAGGGACTTGCGGCCCTCGCCGATCTGCGGCCCGGTGAAGATGTCGAAGAGGCGTACTGATTCGAGCAGTTCACCGGCGCCCGCCCGCAGCGCCGCCTCGACGTCCGCGGCCGGAACCCCCGCGTCGACCACGAGGGCGACGTCCTGCGTGGCCACGGGGAAGGTCGAGACCCGCGGCCCGGTGGCGCGCTCGCCGCCGGCCGCCTCGACCAGGTCGAGGTCGATCTCCATCGCGCACGTCCGCTCGGGCACCCCGAAGGCCTTGGTGACCCGGGGGTGGAGTTCACCCGCGTGCCCCACGACCGCCTCGCCCGCCAGCAGGACGGCGCACCGCCCGGGGTGGAAGGGCGCGTACTGGCCGGCCCGTACGGTGAGGGTGACGCCCGCCTCACCGGCGACGGTCCGTGCGGCCTCGATCGCGTCGGCCCAGGTCGCGGTGTGGCCCGCGCCCCACCAGCCGGGCAGCTCGCGCGCGCCGGCCAGCACCGCGCCGACCCGCCGCGGCTGGTCGGGCAGCGCCGCCTGGAGCGCGGCGATCTCCTCGTCGGTGGGCCGCCGGTCGATCGTCAGCCGCGGCGGCAGGACCTGCTCGGCGCCGGGCAGGAAGACCAGCCCGGTCTCGTACAGCGCGAGGTCGTGCGCGCCGCGCCCGAGGTTGCGGCGCAGCGTGGCGAGCAGCCCGGGCAGCAGCGTGGTGCGCAGCGCCGGCTCGGTGTCGTCGAGCGGGTTGGCGAGCCGTACCGTACGGCGCCGCGCGTCGTCCGCGTCCAGGCCGAGCTGGTCGAAGACCTCCGCGCCGACGAAGGGGTAGCTCAGCGCCTCGACGTAGCCGGCGCCGGCCAGCACCCGGCCGACCCGGCGGCGCAGCAGCTGCGACTCGGTCAGGCCGCGGCCCGCGGGCGGCTGCGGCAGGGTCGAGGGCAGGTTCTCGTAGCCTTCGAGCCTGATGACCTCTTCCGCGAGGTCGTTGGGGTACGACAGGTCGGGGCGCCAGGACGGCACGGTGACGGTCAGCTCGTCGCCGCCCCGGACCTCGCAGCCGATCTCCTGGAGGCGGCGGACGACGGTCTCGCGGCCGTACGCGGTGCCGGCCACCCGGTCGGGGTGGCCGGCGGCCATCGCGATGGTGCGCGGCTGCGATGGTGCGGCGATCTCGGTGACGCCGGGCTCCGCGGTGCCGCCGGCCAGGCCGACCAGCAGGTCGACGGTGCGCTGCACGGCGGCGGAGGTGGCGAGCGGGTCGGTGCCGCGTTCGAAGCGCCGGGACGCCTCGGAGCCGAGCTTGTGCCGGCGCGAGGTGCGGGCGATCGGGATCGGCGCGAAGTGCGCGGCCTCGATGACGACGTCGGTGGTGCCCTCGGCCTCGGCGGCGTCGGCGATCTCGGTGTCGGCTCCGCCCATGATGCCGGCCAGGCCGATCGGCCCGCTGTTGTCGGTGATGACCAGGTCCTCGGTGCCGAGGATCCGCTCGGCACCGTCCAGGGTGGTCAGCTTCTCGCCGGGCTGTGCGCGGCGCACGCCGATGGGCCCGTCGATCCGGGACCGGTCGTAGGCGTGCAGCGGCTGGCCCACTTCGAGCATCACGTAGTTGGTGATGTCGACGGTGAGCGAGATCGGGCGCATGCCGACCTTCTGCAGCCGCCGCTGGAGCCAGATCGGCGAGTGCGCCCGGGGGTCGAGGCCGGTCACCGTACGGGCGGTGAAGCGGTCGCAGCCGTCCGGGTCGGCGATCCGCACCGGGTAGCCGTCGCCGTTGTGCGCGGGCACGTCGAGCAGCGCGGGATCGCGCAGCGGCACCCCGTAGGCGATGGCGGCCTCGCGGGCGACCCCGCGCAGCGACAGGCAGTAGCCGCGGTCGGGGGTGACCGCGATGTCCAGCACCTCGTCGACCAGTTCGAGCAGCTCGATCGCGTCGGTGCCGGGCTCGGCGTCGGACGGCAGCACGATGATGCCGTCGTGGTCCTCGCCCATGCCCAGTTCGCGGGCGGAGCAGATCATGCCGTGCGAGGTGTGGCCGTAGGTCTTGCGGGCGGAGATCTGGAAGTCGCCGGGCAGGACACCGCCGGGCAGGATCACCACGACCTTGTCGCCGACGGCGAAGTTGCGGGCGCCGCAGACGATCTCCTGCGGCTCGCCGCTGCCGTTGGCGTCGGCGACGTCGACCGTACAGAAGCGGATCGGCTTCTTGAAGCCCTCCAGCTCCTCGATGGTCAGCACCCGGCCGACGACCAGCGGGCCCTTGAGCCCGGCGCCGAGCTGGTCGACGGTCTCGACCTCCAGACCGGCGGAAATGAGCTTGGCCTGGACGTCGCGGCCGGTGACTCCGGCGGGCAGGTCGACGTACTCCCGCAGCCAAGAAAGCGGGACCCGCATCAGATCTCCATCCCGAACGGGAGGGTGAAGCGCACGTCACCCTCGACGATGTCTCGCATGTCCTCGACGTTGTGGCGGAACATCAGCATCCGCTCGATGCCGAAGCCGAACGCGAAGCCGCTGTACTTCTCCGGGTCCACGCCGCAGGCGGTGAGCACCCGGGGGTTGACGACACCGCAGCCGCCGAGTTCGATCCAGCCTTCGGAGGAGCAGGTGCGGCAGGGGCGGTCGGGATTCCCGACGGAGGCGCCGCGGCAGACGTAGCAGAGCATGTCCATCTCGGCGGACGGCTCGGTGAAGGGGAAGTGGTTGGGCCGCAGCCGGGTGGTCATGCCCTCGCCGAACAGCGAGACCACCATGTGGTCCAGGGTGCCCTTGAGGTCGGCCATGGTCAGGCCCTCGTCCACGGCGAGCAGTTCGACCTGCGCGAAGACCGGGGTGTGGGTGGCGTCCAGCTCGTCGGAGCGGTAGACGCGGCCCGGCGCGATCACGTAGACGGGCAGGTCGCGCTCCAGCAGGGCGCGGATCTGCACCGGCGAGGTGTGGGTGCGCAGGACGACGCCGGACTCGCTGCGGCCGTCGGGGCCCGCGACGAAGAAGGTGTCCTGGGTCTCGCGGGCCGGGTGGTCGGGCGGGAAGTTCAGCGCGTCGAAGTTGAACCACTCGGCCTCGGCCTCGGGGCCTTCGGCGACCTCGTAGCCCATGGCCACGAAGATGTCCTCGATCCGCTCGGACAGCGTGGTGAGCGGGTGCCGGGCACCGGCCGGGCGGCGGTCGTACGGCAGGGTGACGTCGACGGCCTCCTCGACCAGGACCCGCGCGTCGCGCTCGGCCTCCAGTTCCGCCTGTCGGGCGGCCAGGGCCTGGTTGACCGCGCCGCGGGCCTGGCCCACCCGCTTGCCCGCCTCGGCCTTGGCCTGCGGGGGCAGGGCGCCGATCTCGCGGTTGGCGAGCGCCAGCGGCGAGCCGCCACCGGTGTGCGCGGTCTTCGCATGGGCGAGTGCTTCGAGGTCGCCCGCGGCCGCGATGGCGGCGAGCGCGTCAGCGCGCATCCGCTCGATCGCGTCCGGCTTGAGCGCCTCGACCTCGACAGGGTCGTACGACTTATTCGGTGCCGACATCTCTTCCCGTTCCGAAATGGATGATGTGGGGGGCGCCTCGCGTGCCGACGTTCCGGTGGAGGCTCTGCCCGACCGGACACATGCCAGGGCACGAGTCTACTGGCGCCGCGGGGACCGGCGGTTTTCGCCCGTCGCGGCGGTCCCGGTGGGCCGCGGGCGGCGGCGCCGCCTCAGGCCATGAACGCGGGTGCCCCGACGGGCAGGATAAATCGGAATTCGGCGCCGCCGCCCGCCGCCCTGCCCACCGCGATGGTGCCGCCGTGCGCCTCGACGATGCCCTTGACGATGTAGAGGCCCAGGCCCGTGCCGCCGCGCTTGCTGCCCCGCCAGAAGCGGGTGAACACGCGGCTCATGGACTCCTCCGGGATGCCTGGCCCCTCGTCGCTCACGGTGACCGCCGTGCCGGTGGACCGCCGGTCGCCGTTGGCGTACGAGGGTCCCACCTCGATGGTGACAGTCCCTTCGCCGTGCCGCACCGCGTTTTCCAGCAGATTGCCGAGCACCTGGTCGATCTTGTCCGGGTCGGCCCACAGCGCGGGCAGCGGCTGCCCGACCCGCAGACTGAACCGGTCCGGCCGCTGGCCCGCCGCGACGTGCCCGTCGACGTGCCGCTGTACGGCCGCGGCCAGGTCGACCGGCTGGCGGCGCACTTCGAGCCGGCCGGAGTCGATGCGGGAGATGTCCAGGAGTTCGGCGATCAGCCGGGTGACGCGGTTGGCGTCGGCGTCGACGGTCTCCAGCATCAGCTTCTTCTGGTCCTCGGTGAAGCGCTCCCACTTGGCGAGCAGGGTCGCGGTGAAGCCCTTGACCGACGTCAGCGGTGAGCGCAGTTCGTGCGCGACGGTGGCGATCAGCTCGGCGTGGCTGCGCTCGGTACGCCGCCGGGCGTCGGTGCCGCGCAGGGTGACCACCAGCCGGCGCACCGGCCCTTTGGGCCGCTCGCGGACGTACCGGGCGGCGACCAGCACTTCACGGCCGCCGGGCAGCAGCAGATTGCGCTCGGGCTGGCCGGCCCTGATCGCCAGGCCGCCGTAGGGGTCGGTGAGCTGCCACCAGCGGCGGCCTTCGAGGTCTTCGAGCGGCAGGGCCTGCTCCACGGGCCGCCCCAGGACGTCCTGCGGCCGCAGCGCGGTGATCCGGGCGGCGGCGGAGTTGAAGCACACCACCCGTCCGGTGTGGTCGGCGACCAGCAGCCCGTCGGGCAGGTCGTCGGGGTGCAGGCCGCACCAGTCCGCGGCGCTGTGGTGCGAGCCGGCCGCCGGGTCCTGTTCCGGCCCCGGCGGGTCCGCGGGCAGGACCGTCGGCGCGCTGTGCGCGCCGTTCCTTCGCGCCGTGACACCCATGCGCGCCACCCCCTCTCAGGGTCCCCCGGGCCGCCACCCTACTAGCTGGAGGTCACGCTGCGGCACCCTGCGGGCGCACGCTGCTCACGGGCGGAGGCGTAAAGGCAGACGGCGGCGGCCGTGGCGAGGTTGAGGCTTTCCGCGCGCCCGTGGATGGGGACGCGCACCACCTCGTCGGCGAGGGCCCTGGTTTCCGCGGGCAGGCCCCAGGCCTCGTTCCCGAAGATCCAGGCGGTGGGGCCGCGCATGGTGCCCTCGTCCAGCTCCGCGTCCAGGTCCCGCTCGCCCGCGCCGTCGGCGGCCAGGACGCGTACGCCCGCGGTGCGCAGCCCGGCGACCGCGTCCTGGACCGGCACCCCGACCGCGACCGGCAGGTGGAAGAGGCTGCCGGCCGAGGCGCGTACCGCCTTGGGGTTGTACAGGTCGACCGAGGCGTCGGTGAGCACCACCGCGTCGGCCCCCGCCGCGTCGGCGCAGCGCAGCACGGTGCCGGCGTTGCCCGGGTCGCGGACGTGGGCCAGGACGGCGACCAGCCGGGGCCGGGCGCGCAGGATGTCGGCGAAGGGCGTGTCGAGGAAGCGGCAGACGCCGACCACGCCCTGCGGGGTGACGGTGTCGGAGATCTCCGCCATGACCTCGGGCGTCGCGGTCAGTACGGGCGCGCCGGCCGCGCGGGCCGCCGCGATCAGGTCGGCGTGCCGCTCGGCCGCCTCGGGCGTGGCGTACAGCTCGACCAGGGTGCGCCCCGCGGGTCCCCCGGGGTGCGCGACGGCCTCCCGTACGGCCTGCGGGCCCTCGGCGAGGAAGCGCCGCTCCTTGCCGCGGAAGCTGCGCCGGGCCAGCCGGTGCGCGGCGGTGACCCGCGCGGAACGCAGCGAGGTCAGCTCGGGGGTGGGCATCGGTGCTCGCTTCCAGGTGCCGGCCGGCACCGTCCGGTCCGCCGCTGCGGACGTCAGCCGGAACAGCGGCCGTCCGGTGGTGCCGGGCGGACCGCGAACGGACAAACAGCGGACCCGCGGGCGGCGCTACCGCCCGCGGGTCCCGGGAACCGCTCTGCCCTCGGCGTGCGGCGTCACGCCGCCTTCGGCGCGTTCACATCCGCGGGCAGCGCCTTCTGCGCGACCTCGACCAGCGCCGCGAAGGCGTTGGCGTCGTTCACGGCCAGCTCGGCGAGGATCTTGCGGTCGACCTCGACGTTGGCGGCCTTGAGACCCTGGATGAAGCGGTTGTAGGTGATGCCGTTGGCGCGGGCAGCGGCGTTGATGCGCTGGATCCACAGCTGGCGGAAGTCGCCCTTGCGCTTCTTGCGGTCGTTGTAGTTGTAGACCAGGGAGTGGGTGACCTGCTCCTTGGCCTTGCGGTACAGGCGCGAACGCTGCCCGCGGTAACCGCTGGCCTGCTCCAGGATCGCCCGGCGCTTCTTCTGGGCGTTGACTGCCCGCTTGACGCGTGCCACTTGATGACTCCTTCTAGGGGACCGCGGTCGTACTCACGCGGTCCGAAAGCGAATGGACTCCCGGCCAGGGACGATGCGCCCGGGTCGGGGCACGGCCGTCACTTGCCGAGCAGCTTCTTGATCTTCTTGGCGTCGGGCTTGGCCACCTCGACCGTGCCGGTCAGGGCGCGCGTCTTGCTGGACGGCTTGTGCTCGAGCAGGTGGCGCTTGCCGGCGCGCTCACGCAGCACCTTGCCGGAGCCGGTGATCTTGAAGCGCTTGCTCGCACCACTGTGCGTCTTGTTCTTCGGCATGGCGCCGTAGTCTCCTCGTCGCTGGCCTTCCCGTCCGCCGGAGGGCGCACGGGGAGCGTCAGTTCTGCATTACCGACCCGGAGCCGGGGCTCCGGGATGTCCTTCGTCTCAGCCGGCGTCGGCCGGGGCCTCGACCTGCTCGTCCGTGTCCACGTCCGTGTCCTCGTCGGCCGGCGCGTCACCCGCGGCGTCGCCCTGACGGCTCGCCTTGCGGGCGGCCTGTGCCTCGCGGGCTTCGGCCATGGCCTCGGTCTTCTTCTTGTGCGGACCGAGGACCATGATCATGTTCCGGCCGTCCTGCTTCGGATTCGACTCGATGAAGCCGAGGTCCTGGACGTCCTCCGCGAGCCGCTGCAGCAGCCGGTAGCCGAGCTCCGGCCGGGACTGCTCGCGTCCGCGGAACATGATGGTGATCTTGACCTTGTCGCCCTGCTTGAGGAACCGGACGACGTGACCCTTTTTGGTGTCGTAGTCGTGCGGGTCGATCTTCGGCCGGAGCTTCATCTCCTTGATGACCGTGTGCGCCTGGTTCTTGCGCGCCTCACGGGCCTTCATGGCCGACTCGTACTTGAACTTCCCGTAGTCCATGAGCTTGCACACGGGCGGACGTGCGTTCGCCGCCACCTCGACCAGGTCGAGGTCGTACTCCTGCGCAAGCTCCAGGGCCTTGGCAAGCGGCACGATGCCGACCTGCTCGCCGCTGGGACCGACAAGTCGCACCTCGGGAACGCGAATCCGGTCGTTGATGCGGGGCTCGGCGCTGATGGGGCCTCCTCGGTTGCACCACGCGGCTGACTGGCCGACAGCCGCGCTTGAGTCTGTCTTCGTCCGACCGACCCGTACCCAAGGCGCAGAAAACGCCCCGTACGGGACACAGGCGGGGCTCCTCACAACCGGGAGCACCGCCGCGTTTATTCCGCGGGGCGCATCGGACGGCGGTCACCGGTGTCATACCGGTGCTTGCCGTCTGACCGGGACCCGTCGGCCTTCCGGCCGATCAGGTGGGAGATCGGAGCCTCCACTTGGTGGTCGGTCACATGGGTGGCCGACCGGTCGTTCCCCCAGCATACCAGCGTGGGGGCGGAGGCCGTAATCGGCCGGACGGGGCATATCGTGGCGGCATGAGCGACGCACCTGCCCCCGGCTTCGACGATATGACCCGCGACATCGCGGACGTGCCCGCCGTCGAGGTGATCACCACGGTGGCCGTCCACCTGATGAGCGCGGCGGCGGTGAACCTCGGCCTGGCCGAGGAGGGTGCGCAGCACAAGGACCTCGACGAGGCCCGCAAGCTCATCCAGGCGCTGGCCGGCCTGGTCACCGCCAGCGCCACCGAGATCAGCACCTTCCACGCGGCGCCGCTGCGCGACGGGCTGAAGTCGCTGCAGCTGGCCTTCCGCGAGGCGTCGGTGGTGCCGGACGAGCCGGGTCAGGGACCCGGCGAGAAGTACACAGGGCCGGTCTTCGGCTGACCGGGGGCCTGTCGCTGCGGTCCGGGGCCGGTCCTCGGCCGACCGGCGGGGGTCCTTCACTGCGGTCCGGGGCCGGTCCTCGGCCGACCGGCCCCGGGCTGTCGCTGTGGTCCGCGTGGCGCGCATCCGGCCCTCAGCCCTCTTCGCCGACGGCCCGCGCGGCGGTCTCGGCCTCGGCCGACGCCGCCCTGGCCGCGCGGACCGCGGCGAGCGCCGGGTGGGTCACCTCGTGCACCAGCGCGGCCAGGACCGCGCCGATCAGCGGCGCGATCAGGAACAGCCACACCTGCGACAGCGCCGGGCTGCCCGCGAAGAGCGCGGGGGCCAGGCTGCGGGCCGGGTTCACCCCGGTGCCGGTCAGCGGGATGCCGACCAGGTGGACCACGACGAGCGCCATGCCGATGGGCAGTCCGTCGAAGCCGACCACCGCGATCCGGTGGGTGACCGCGAGCACCACGTAGACCAGCAGGAAGGTCAGGATCAGCTCCGCGACGAAGGCGCCGAAGATGGTGACGCCGACCGCCGAGCGGTAGCCGTAGCCGTTGGTGCCGAAGGCGCCGTGCGTCCGCAGCCCGGGCACCTGCTTGGCGACCAGCAGCAGCAGCGCGGCGCCCGCGATGGCGCCGAGGACCTGGGCGATCCAGTATTCGACGGCGGTGCGCACCGTGATCCGGCGTGCGACCAGCATGCCCAGGGTGACCGCCGGGTTCACGTGGCTGCCGGAGATCGGGCCGATCGTGTAGGCGATGGCCAGCAGGACCAGGCCGAACGCGAACGCGATGCCCAGGGTGCCGATGTACTCCCCGGAGAGCACGGCCGCGCCCACCGCGAAGAAGACCAGCACAAGGGTGCCGAGGAATTCGCAGATGAAGGCCCGCTGGTCGTCGGGCGTCCGGTTCTCGGTGATCGTTCGCATGTCCATCAGGACCTCCACGAAGATGATCTCTGGCCTGCTCTCGCATTGTCGGCTTTTCGGGTGAAACGCACATCCCGGATCAAAGCCGTACGGAGCGGATACGGGGGGCCTTGCGGGTGCCGGGAGGTCCCGAGGGCGGGCGGACCGGCGGAAACGGTGCCCGGTCAGCGGGTGAAGAGCGGTTCCCCCGGCAGTGTGGCGTCCGGCGGCAGCAGGGCCAGGTCGAGGCCCTGGCGCAGGCCCGCCCGCAGCGTGTCGTCCGCGGCCAGCGCCGCGGCCAGCGCCCGGCCGGTCCGCTCGGCGTCCGCGCCCGGCGCGAGTACCAGGCCGAGGGTGCCGTCGCCGTCGGTGCCCGGCGCCAGGTGGGCGCGCGCCACGCCGGGCTCTGCGGCCACCGCGGCCCGCAGCGCGGCGCGTACCGCCGGGTCGTCCAGCGGTCCGCCGCGGCCGGGACCGCGGGCGGCGGACGCCAGCGCGGCTCCGGTCAGCTCGTACGCGACCGGCCCCGCGAGGTCGATCAGCAGGGTGTCGGCCCCCTCTTGCGCGAGTGCCCGCAGCGCCTGGTGCAGGGGTACGGCGACCGGCCGCGCGTCCCGGCGCCAGCGGGTCAGCGCGGCGGTGGAGGTGAACGCGGGCAGGGCCCGGCGCCCGTCAGGCGCGTGGATGGTCGGCACCGCCATGTCGCTGCTCTTCTCCCGGCGCAGCCCGTCCTCGCCGGTCTCCGCCTCGGCCAGCACGGCGACCACCGGGACCAGCAGCCGGGCGGTGTGCAGGGCCTCGACCACCGCCGCCTCCTTGCCGCGGTCGGCGGCCCACGCGGCAAGGGCCGCGGTCAGCGCGGGGGCCGCGGAGCCGTCGTCGCCGGCGTAACCGGAGTCGGGGATGTTCTTCAACGCCACTCCGGCACCCTATCCGGCTGCGGTACGCCGCCCCCCACCGCGGCGGCGTGGCGCCGCGGCCGGAACCACAGCAGTGCGGCCAGCGCGATCAGCACCGCCCCGGCCGCGCCGAACGCGGCGGCGACACCATTGCCGAGGACACTCGACCCTGCGGCCGGCGCCGGCATCGCGGCGGGCCCCGAGCCGAAGTAGCGGTGCGGGTAGCTCGCGGCGGCGGGCGCGAGCGGCCCCGGCTTGAGCTTCGCCGCGGCGGCGAGTGCCGCGGCGGGATCGATCTCACCGGTGCCGAGTTCGTCGCTCCTGCCGCCCCTGGGCCTGTGCCGGGTGGTGTCCTGGAGCACCTGCTTGATCTGCAGCGGGCTCAGCTCGGGATAGGCGGACCTGAGCAGCGCGGCGGCGCCCGACACATAGGCCGAGGCGGCGCTCGTGCCCAGACCGTCGTAATACTTGCGGTCCGGGTCGGCCATCACCACGTCCTCGCCCGGCGCGGCCACCGAGGCGTACCAGCGGTGTGTGGAGAAGGCGGGGTGGCCGCCGCTCTGATTCACCGCGGCCACCGCGATCACCCCGGCGTAGGCGGCGGGGTAGGAGGAGCGGTCGGCCTTGTCGCCGCTGTTTCCCGCGGACGCCACCACGACGACACCCTTGCCGAGGGCGTACTGAATGGCGTCGGACTCGGCTGCTACGGGTGCGGCCGTCGCGCTGTCGTCGCCGAGTGAGAGGTTGATGACGTCGGCGCCGTGGTCGACCGCCCAGCGGATGCCCTCGGGCAGTGCGCCGCCGCGGCTCTTCCTGGCCTTGTCGCGCTGTGGGTCCTTCTCCTCCAGGATCACCCGCACCGGCAGGATCCTGGCCTCCGGCGCGATCCCGAGCACACCTCTGCCGTTGCCCGGCCCGTGGCCGTGCCCGGCGATGATCGCGGCCATGCCGGTGCCGTGGTTGGCCCACGAGGTGTCGCCGCGCGCGGCGCCGAAGCCGACCAGGTCCTTGCCGGTGAGCACCTGTCCTGTGAGGTCGGGGTGGGTGGCGTCCACGCCGGTGTCGAGCACGGCGACGGTCACGCCCGCGCCCTTGGTGGTCTGCCACGCCGTCTGCGCGTGCAGCGCGTCCAGCGCCCATTCCCGGTCCCTGACGGTGTCCGCGGCGGCGGGCCCGCCGCCGACCGCGAGGAGCGCGGCGGCGGCCGTGACGACGGCGGCCGACCGGACCGGCAGGGTGGTGCGGCGGATCATCGGTGCTTCTCCGTCCCGGCGGTGCTGGTCGGGTGCAGTTCCGCGTCGACCGCGGTGGTCAGCCGCTCGTCGATCGCCTTGGCCAGGCCGGTGGCGTCGTGGCCGAGGCCCGCCTGGGCGGGGGCGGTGGTGGCGCCCGCTGCCGTCGCCAGTGCCGCGGGCTGCGGGCTCGGTATGGCGCGGCCGTCGGCGAAGCCGCTCACCGCGTAGACGACGAAGGGCAGGTCGGCGGAGATCTGGACGTCCCAGCTGCCGCGCTGCGAGGCGCCGAAGCGGGCCGCGGGAGTGCCGGGGAAGGCCACCGGACGCGGTATCAGGTCGGTGCGGTCGCCGAGGTGCTCGCCGGTCCAGCGCCGGCTGAGCGCCTGCATGCCGGAAGGCTCCGCGGCCGTGACGAGCAGGCCGACCGTCGTGACCGTGGTCGACGTGCTGTCGGCGTAGGTCGCCCGCAGCAGCCGCTGGCAGCCGGCAGGCGCCAGGACCCGGTCGAGCAGCGGGTCGAAGGCGCCGGTACAGCCGCCGGGCGCGGCGACCCCGATCCGGGTCCACGAACGGTCCGAGCCGCCCGGTCCCGCGCCCTTGCCGCTCACGGTCGGAGGGAAGAGCGTGTCGACCGGCGCGCTGTGCCACACCTGCCGCGCCTGGCCGAATTCCGCGGCGCTCCCGGGAGCGGCGGGCGGCGCCTGGTGCGGGCCGTGGTTGAGCACGGCCCCGGCGACGGACCCGCCGATGAGGCCGAGCCCGAGCACGACGCACACAGCGACGGCGCCCCTGACCCCGGCGGTACGGCGCGGCGCGCCTTGCGGGGGCGACGGTGCCGGCGCCGCGGGCGGCACCCGGGGCGGCGGCGCGGCGGCCGCCCCCCCCCCCCCCGCCATTCCCGGGCGCAACCCCGCATCCCGGGCGCTTATCGGACGTCCACCGTG
>NZ_JAJSYW010000140.1:0-18372 GCF_036815005.1 Streptomyces sp. IBSBF 2435
GCGCCGCACGGGGCGGGGTGCGGCGGGCGTCGGGGCGGGTGATCAGGACGTCGCCGTCGGCGGATTCCGCGGCCGGGGCCAGGCCCATGGCCCGGAGCCGGTCGAGCAGCGTCGACGGGTCGGTCTGGGCGGCGAGCACGGTCGGCGCGAGGCGGCGCAGCCCCAGCCCGGAGGCGCGGCGGTCGGCGAGGAGTTCGGTGAGCAGTGCGTCGTCGTCGCAGCGCAGATACGCGGCGGCGGCCCCCACCCGCAGCGTGCCGTGCCGCCGGGCCACGTCGTCGATGAGGTAGCTGAGCGGCTGCGGCACCGGGGTCCGGGAGTGCTCGGTCAGGAAGGCCTGGAGTTCCGCCGCTGTACGCCCGGCGTCCAGCGCGCGGCGCACCGAGTCGGGGGTGAAGCGGTAGACGGTCGCGCCGCCCTTGGACTCGATGTCGGCGAGCACGCCCAGCGTCTCGGCGAGCGGGGCGATCAGCGGCCCCGGCGCGACCGCGGTCAGGTCGGCCTGGAGCAGGACGTGGTCGAGGGGTTCCGGCAGCAGCGGGGCGAGCAGGGCGGCTGCCCGGTCGGCGCCGGTGCCGCTCCTCTGATCCGGTTCGAGGAGCGGGCGGGCCTGGGCGGCGAGCGCGCCGCGGCCGGTGACGCCGAGGGTCTCCGCGTCCTCCAGCGTCCAGCCGAGCAGATCGTCGCGCAGCGCGTCGGCGCCGGCCCGCAGCGGGCGGTCCCAGCGCAGCCGGGCCAGCAGGTCCTCCCGGCCGGCGGCCGACCCGGCCGGCAGCGCGGCCAGCAGCCGCAGCGCTCCGTGGCGTACCTGCGGGGCGAGCGAACGGTCCAGGTCGGGGCCGAGCGCCGCCAGCGCCCTGCCCTTCGGGTCGCGGGTGCCGACCAGGCCGGGCGTACGGGTGGCGGCCAGCCAGGCGGTGGCCAGCACGGTCCACTGCTGCTCCGCGGGCAGCAGCAGCCACTCGTCTGCGGCTGGCGTGGGCGCGTAGGCCTCGTCCAATTCGCCGTCGGTGGCGATGAGGCCGGCCGCGTAGGCGACTTCCAGCCAGAACGCGGCCTGCGGCTCGGTGAGGTCGAGCGCGCTCGCGGTACGCCGGAGGTCGCGCACGCTGATGCCGCCGGCCCGCAGCACCGCGGGGCCGCCGGACTGCCACTCCTTGAGCACGTCGGTGACGGTGCGGACGGCGGTGAGGGCCTGGCCCGCGGCGGTGGCGTTCACCGTCCGCTCGGTGCGCGGCACCGGTTCGAGCGGCGGCGGCAGCGGCTGCGGGGTGCGGTGGGCGCGGCCGGCCCGCAGGGCGAGCGCGGCCTCCCTGGGCAGGACCACATTGTGCGGCCCCGCCGGCAGCAGCAGGCCGCGGGCCAGCAGCCACTGCACGGGAGTGGTCGCCCCGGCCGCCCGTACGGCCGCGGTCGCGTCCCTGACCTCGCCGTACGGCGGCCCCCACACGAGCCGGTCGAGCACCGCCCGTGCGGCCTCCGGCACCTGCGCGAGCAGCTCCTCGAAGCGTTCCGGGTCGGCGAACAGCCCGGCCAGTGCGGTGATCGCGCTGCTCGGGTCGTGCGTCGCGGCGAGCCCGGCGTCCGCCAGCACCTCCTGGAGCCTGGCCGGCGACATGCCCGACGTCGCCTCCGCCACGGAAGGGCCTAGCCCGGTCGCGGAGGGCATCGAGGCGGACGGCGCGAGCACGTCCCGCGCGGTACGCACCAGCCGCAGCCGGTCCTCCTCGCCCCAGACCAGCCCGCGTTCCCGCAGCTCCGCGACGGCACGCGGCAGCGCGTCCACCACGGCGGCGGAGACCTCCGGGTCCAGCGGCTCGCCGAACCGCGTACCGTCCGTCCGCCCGGTCATCAGGCCGCGCAGCGTCTCGTACGGGCACCCGTCCACGGTCAGCGCCAGCGCCTCGGCGGTCTGCTGCGTGAACGCGTCGAGGTGGTCGAGCGCCCGCAGCACGGACGTACGGGTCGCGGCGCGCGTCGCGAGCTGGGTCAGGTCGGTGGGCACCGGGGCCAGCAGATCGGGCCGCGCGCGCAGCAGCACCGCCAGCGCGTCGTCGTCGCGGGCGCGCAGGTCCTCCGCGAGGGTGCGCGGGGCACCACCTTGGCCTCCGGTCGTCATCCGTCCCACATTAGGCCCTGTCCGGGGGGTGATGCGGAGTACGGCCGCCGTATCCGTGCCCGGGTGCGGCTCACGCCGGGTTGCCGGCGCCCCCGGCCTGGCTCGGGTGTCCGCGTGGCCCCGGTCGGGTTCGGGTGACGATCCGCGTCAGCTCAGCGCGGCTCAGGCGTCCGCGTCAACCCGAGGCCCGCGCCGCCCCCCGGTAGGGCTCGGGTTCCCGGGCTGCCTCAGCCCTGGTCCGGCTGGGGTGACGGTCCGCGTCAGCCCTCGGGCCGCTTCGCTCCCGCCGGGCTCGGGCTTGCAGCCGCACCAGCCGGTTCGGCTCAGGCGTCCGGGTCCGCGTCCGCGCCGGCTCGGGTTCCCGGGCCGCCTCAGCTCCGGTCGGGCTCGGCCCCCGGGCCGTCCGGCTCTCGCGGCCGGGCGCCGCGGACCCGGCGCGTCAGGTGGCCGCCCGCCGCGATCAGGCCGAGCGCCGCGGCCACCAGGCGCAGTGTCGCGGCGATCGGCCCCAGCACGATCAGCGCGGACATCGGCCAAGTGCTCCAGGACCCTCCAGATGTCCATGCCCGCATGCTGCTCGCCGCCCCCCCCCGGTACACCTCCGTTCGTGAACCGCGGCCGACGGGTATCCGATCCGCAACCGGGCCGCCGCGCTCACGGCGTCGCGGCGACAGGGGCGTTGACGGGCGGGTACGGTCGGCTGAGGCGAAAGCAGCGTCGGCGTGAGGGGGTTCGGGCGGTGGGGGTCGAGAGCGACCGGCTGGTGTTCGACTATCTGAGCCGGGTCGGGGATCTGGCGCAGGCGCTGCCCGCCGCCCAACGGATGCAGCTGGTCGCACAGTTGCGCAACGACATCGACCGGGAGCGGCGCGGCGCCGATTCGGCGGCGGCGGTGCGGCAGATCCTCGGGCGGATGGGCAGCCCGGACGAGGTGGTCGAGGCCGCCGGAGGTACGTCCGGTGCGTCCGGCACGTCGGTACCGGGGCCCGCGGAGCCGCCACTCCTGCAGGAGCCGCCGCCGGGTTCGTACGGGCCGTACGCCAAGGCGCCGCGGACGGCCCGGGTCCCGAGGCCGGGCCGGGCGGGCGACGGGGACGGCGCGGGGGACTGGTGGCAGGGCGACGGGCTGGGCGGGCGCTCGCGGGCCGGGGACGAGCTGGCCGGGCTGCCGGGGATGACCGGCGGGGTCTTCATCTCCTTCGACGACGAGGAGTTGGACGCGGAGGGCCGCCCGCCGCGCGAGGACGGCGACAAGGCCGGTGACCAGGACCCGGCCGGCGAGCCGGAGGAAGCCGCCGGGAAGGACGCGGCGCCGCGGCGGCGTCTCCTGCGGCGCAAGCCGCGCGCGGAGGGCCGCCGCGGCTGGGGCAGCCCGATGCTGCTGCTGGCCGCCGCTCTGCTGATCGCGGGGGCCGCGATCGGCTCACTGATCCCGCTCGGCCTCGGCTGGCTGACCGCCTATCTCTCGCGCCGGCTCAGCCGTCCGCAGGCGAAGTTCGCGGTGCTCTTCATCCCCGG
The DNA here is from genome assembly GCF_036815005.1 of Streptomyces sp. IBSBF 2435. Lineage (NCBI taxonomy): Bacteria > Bacillati > Actinomycetota > Actinomycetes > Kitasatosporales > Streptomycetaceae > Streptomyces > Streptomyces sp. IBSBF 2435. Next base: position 3,638 of record NZ_JAJSYW010000140.1, read on the forward strand.
CACCTTCGCGGCCGGGCTGCTGGTGTGGATCTGGGGCCGGGACGCCGGCAAATGGGGCACGCCGATCGCGCAGGGCCAGATGGGGCAGGCCTTCCAGGACGCGTACCCGCCGACCATCCGGCTGGCCGCAGTCGGCACCGCGCTGTATCTGCTGTGGCGGAGCCGTCGGTCGGCGTGACGCCGAGGGTGATCGCCGGGTCCGGTTCCGCGGTGTCCAGGACGACGGCCCGCCGCGGATGGTCGGGCACCGTCACCGGGCCCGTGGCCGTACCGACGCGCTGCGTACCGCCCGAAGGTCCGCCCGAGGCTCCGGACGACGCCCTGGACGTACGCCCCGCCGGACCCCTCACCGGAGGACGACGAGCCGCACCACCAGCGGGCTGCCGGTCACCGGGTCGGGCACCACGACCGACGCGAGACCGAACACCGTCCGGCGTATCGCCCGAACCCCTGGGGCGAGGTTGACCCTACGGGTCACAATGGCTGCTGTGACCGACGACTTCTCCTCCGTTCTGCCGACTCTCACGGTCGGCTTCGACCTCGACATGACCCTGATCGACTCCCGGCCCGGGATCAAGGCCGTGTACGACCGGCTCGCGGCGGAGACCGGTGTCTTCATCGACTCCGAACTGGCCGTCACGCGGCTCGGCCCGCCGCTGGACGACGAGCTGGCGAACTGGTTCCCGCGGGAGCAGGTCCCGGAGATCGCCGAGCTCTACCGCACGCTCTACCCCGACCACGCCATCACTCCGGCGCCCGCGATGCCGGGCGCTCCCGAGGCGGTGGCGGCCGTCCGGGCGCTCGGCGGGCGCCCGGTGGTCGTCACCGCGAAATACGGCCCCAACGCCGAGCTGCACCTCGCCCATGTGGGCATCGAGGCGGAGCTGCGCGGCTGGCTGTGGGCGGAAGCCAAGGCCGAGGCGCTGATCGAGTGGGGTGCGACCGTCTACGTCGGCGACCACACCGGGGACGTGCGGGGTGCGCGCAAGGCGGGCGCGCTGTCGGTGGCGGTGGCCACCGGGCCGTGCAGCGCGGCGGAGCTGCGGGCGGCGGGGGCCGATGTCGTACTTGCCGACCTCAGAGAATTTCCCGGCTGGCTCGCCGCTCACACCTCGGCAGCGGCCTGAGGTTCGGATTCACGCCTGTGGGTGACCCCCCGGGCGCCGTTGCGCCAGCGCGGAGCGCAGCAGGCCGAGCAGCGCGATGGCCAGCCCGACGCCCATCAGCATCGACACGAAATACGCCGGTGTCGGCAGCCGCCGGGTGCCGAGCAGCAGCGGCGCCACCGTGGCCAGCGTGCCCACCGCCCCGACGAGGAAGACGATCGCGCCGATCCTGACGAGCAGGTCACCGGCGCCCATGGTTTGTTTGCTCACCGGACAAGGGTAGGTCCGTGCTGTGGGGCGCGAGGGAACGGGACCTTGCCGTCTTGTCACACAGCACCTGGCCATTAGCCTTGGTGTCGGCGGGTCTCCGGTGGACCCGCTGCTGTCTTATTCAGAGCGGTTTCGAGCAATGAGGACGAGGTCGGACGTGCCTACCGGCAAGGTCAAGTGGTTCAACAGCGAGAAGGGCTTCGGCTTTCTCTCCCGCGACGACGGCGGCGATGTCTTCGTGCACTCCTCGGTGCTGCCCGACGGGGTCGCCGCGCTCAAGCCCGGCCAGCGCGTGGAATTCGGCGTCGTCGCGGGCCAGCGCGGTGACCAGGCGCTCTCTGTGACATTGCTGGACCCCGCTCCTTCGGTCGCCGCGGCCCAGCGCCGTAAGCCCGATGAGCTGCTGCCGATCGTCCAGGACCTCACCACACTGCTCGAAGACGTGGCCAGATCGCTGCAGCGCGGCCGGTATCCCGACAAGGCCCACGGCCACAAGATCGCCTCTGTGCTGCGGGTGGTCGCCGACCAGCTCGACGTTTAACCGGCGCGGGGCGGCGCGGGACGACGACTCAAGGCGGCGCTTTACCGGAATACGCACTTCCGGTAAAGCGCCGCCGAGTATTTGCCGGCCCCGGCCGCGAATGGCCGCGGGGTAATTTCAGAAAGCGAGCGCGTCGGCGCCCAGCGCGGGCACGAGACCTTCGGCCGCCGCGCGAGTGAGCAGCCCGCGTACGGCCGCGTATCCGTCGGTGCCGAGGTCCGCCGTGAATTCGTTCACGTAGAGGCCGATGTGCTGGTCGGCGACCGCCGGGTCCATCTCCTGGGAATGCGCCAGCACATAGTCGCGGGAGGCGGCCGGGTCGTCCCACGCCATGCGGACCGAGGCGCGGGCCGCGTCGGCGAGGGCGTGCAGCCGCTCCTTGCCCAGCGAACGGCGGGCGATGATCGCGCCGAGCGGGATAGGCAGGCCCGTGGCGGCCTCCCAGTGCTCGCCCATGTCCGCGAGCCTGTGCAGCCCGTAGTTCCGGTAGGTGAAGCGCGCCTCGTGGATGACCAGGCCCGCGTCCACCCGGCCGTCCCGCACGGCCGGCATGATCTCGTGGAAGGGCAGCACCACGATCTCCCCGACGCCGCCCCCGACCTCGGCCGCCGCCCACAGCCGGAAGAGCAGATACGCCGTCGAGCGCTCGCTGGGCACCGCGACCGTCCGGCCCGCCAGCTCCATACCCGGCTCGCGGGTGAGCACCAGCGGCCCGCAGCCGCGCCCCAGCGCCCCGCCGCACGGCAGCAGCGCCCAGTCGTCCAGCACCCACGGCAGCACCGCGTAGGACACCTTGAGCACGTCCAGCTCGCCGCGCTCGGCCATCCCGTTGGTGATGTCGATGTCGGCGAAGGTCACATCGAGCGGCGGCGCGTCCGGCACCAGGCCGTGCGCCCACGCGTGGAAGACGAAGGTGTCGTTGGGACAGGGGGAGTACGCGATCCGCAGCGCGTCCGTACCGCGCACGCCGCTGGCGCCGTCATGTGCCGTCATGTGCCGCCTCAACCTCCAGTACGCCCGGGAGCTTCCCGAACGCCGCAGTCAGCGCCGTCAGCGCCTCACCGATGCGCCAGGCCGCACGGTCGCGCGGGCCGACAGCGTTGGACACCGCACGGATCTCCAGCACCGGTACGCCGGCGAATGCCCCGGCCTCCGCCACTCCGAAGCCCTCCATCGCCTCGGCCACCGCGCCCGGGTGACGCCCGGCCAGTTCCGCGGCGCGGGCCGCGGTCCCGGTGACCGTGCCGACCGTCAGCACCGGGCCGTAGGCCGCGCCGAGGGCGTCGGCCAGCGCCCGGCTCAGCCGGGCGGGCGGGCGGTGCTCCGAGCGGCCGAAGCCGAGTTCCACCACCGGCACGAAGCCCTCGCCGGTCTGCGCGCCGAGGTCCGCGGCCACGATCGTCTCGGCGACGGCCAGCGAGCCGACCGGGGCGGCGGGCGCGAAACCGCCGCCGATGCCCGCCGAGATCACCAGGTCGTGCGGCTCGTGAAGGAGCCGCGCCGACACGAGGGCATGGGTCGCGCCGACCGCGGCAGCCGCCGGGCCGACGCCGCCCACGACCACCTCCGCCCCGCGGGCGGCCTCGCCCGCGGCTGCCAGTCCCGCGGCGACGGCGTCCCGCTCGGCGTCGACGGCGGTCACCACCAGCACGCGCCTGCGGCGGCCGGGCACGGAACTACTGTCCCCTGATCAGGTTGAACTGGATGACGCGGTAGGAGGACTCGCCGCTGGTGTCGGCCGACTCCACGATGTTCAGCGTCACCTGCTTGGCGGTGGTGGTCCCGCCGGTCTGCTGGTCCTGCGAGTTGAACAGCTGCTCGCTGTCCACCGACCAGTACGTCTTGTTCTTGAGCGGTTCCGGCGTGACCAGGGTGGTGCCCTGGGCGATGAGCCAGCCCTTCTTCGCGATCGACGGGTCGACGCCGATCCGCACCTGGTCGCCGACGGCGACGGTGATGTGGTGCTTCGGGGTGACCTGGAGGCACGCCAGGAAGACCTCCTGGGCCAGCTTCTTGCCGTCGTCGAAGCACTTGTCCGCGGCTTCCGCCTGCACGGTCTTGCCGCCCACCGTCACGGTCGCCATGGCGGTCGGCTTGTCGCAGGCGGTCAGGACGACAAGCCCGAGGGAGAGGGCACCGATGGTGGTCGCAGCGCGGCGAATGCTCATGGCAGGAGGCTACCGGGCGGTTGCCCCCCGCCTGCGCGGGGGTGCGCGTGTCCCCAGGTAGCGGCCCGCGCCGGCCGGTGGCGGCAGACCCGTACGGATGACGGGTCCCGCCGTGGACGGCCGCGTTCGGGTTACGCCACCCGGGCCCGCGCCGTACTGCCGCGGCGGGCGGCGCCGACCAGTCCGCGTACCGACACCAGGAACGCCGCCATCACCAAACCGGCCGCGCACGACATGCCCAGCGGGCCGTTCAGCGGCAGCAATATGCCGAGGCCGCCGCCCACCACCCAGGACAGCTGCAGGGCGGTCTCGGAGCGGGCGAAGGCGGAGGTCCGCACCAGCTCCGGCACATCGCGCTGGATGAGCGCGTCGAGCGACAGCTTCGCCAGTGCCTGCGAGATACCGGCCACCGCGGTCAGCGTGGCGACCGTGATCAGGCTGTACCAGCCCGCCGCTATGGTCGCCGCGCTCAGCGCGCAGATCAGGACCGTGGCGATGATCACCTCGGGGCCGCGCGCCTTGAGCCAGGCGCCCAGTGCGGTGCCGAACGCATTTCCGACGCCCGCCGCCACACCGACCACGCCCAGTGACATCGCGGGCGTCAGCCCGCCGAGCGGGTGCTCGCGCATCATGAAGGCCAGGAACATCGTCAGGAAGCCGGACAGCGACCGCAGCCCGCCGTTGCCCTGCAGGGCGTGCAGCACCGATGAGCCCACGCCCAGCAGGCCCGGCTTGCGGCCCGGGATCCCGGACGGCTCCGGCGGCGCCTCCTCGTCGGCCGACAGCCGTACCCGCTCCTCACCGCGGGCCGAGTCGACCTTGCCGGGCAGCGAGAGCGACAGCAGGGCGCCGCAGATGAAGACCGCGAACGCGCCGTAGAGCGGCCACTGCGGGCCGATCATATTGAGGCCGGCCGCGACCGGCGCCGCGACCGCGGTGGCCAGCAGACCCGACAGGGTGACCCGGGAATTGGCCTTCACCAGCGTCGTACGCCCCGGCAGGAGCCGCGGCACCACCGCGCTGCGCACCACGCCGTACGCCTTCGACGCCACCAGGACGCCCAGCGCCGCCGGGTACAGGCCGAGGCCCGCGGTCGAGATCACCCCCGCCATCGTCCAGGCGAGCACCGCCCTGGCCATCATCGCCATCGCCATCGCGGCCCTGCGGCCGTGCTGGAGCCGGTCGAGCAGCGGGCCGATCACCGGCGCGAGCAGCGCGAAGGGCGCCATCGTCACCAGCAGGTAGAGGGCCACCCGGCCGCGGGCCTCGCCGCTGGGCACCGAGAAGAAGACCGTGCTCGCCAGGGCGACGGTGATCATCATGTCGCCGGCGGAATTGACCGCGTGCAGCTCGATCAGTTTCGCCAGACCGGACTCGCCCGCGCCTCCGGCATGTGTCGTACGCCGGATACGTCGACGCAGCGCACCGGCAGGACCGCCCACGCCTCGTGCGAGGGCGCGTCCCGCTCTGCGCGCAGGCCCTCGGCCGGCGGTCACGGTTCGTGCCATGACGCAATCCTGCCCCAATCGGAAGAGTGCTCACCCCCTCCTTTGCGGGCGTGGTGCGCACAGGTACCGTGCGATCACGCAGAATGGGTGGCAACAGGTGCGCCCGAGGACGCTCGGGCAGGACCGGATGAGGCAGGGAATGTAGGCGTCGAAGCGGTCCGCAGGTCCGCTCCGCTGCAACTCTCCGCGTCGGGTCCTTCCGCCCGCGAGCGCACACGTGAGACGGCGTAGAGAGAGAAACGATTTCTGTGAGTGCAGCGATGCGAAGCCGTACCCCTGACCGCCTGTGCGCCGAGGCCGTCGATGTAGCCAGGGCGGTCACGCTGGAGGCGGCCGGGCCGCAGTCGGTGGGCGAGCACCTGGGGGTCGTCGCGGAGGGCGACCGGGTCGTCACCCATTTCTTCGCCTGCACCGAGCCCGCCTACCGGGGCTGGCGCTGGGCCACCACGCTGACCCGGGCCTCCCGCGCCAGGAACGTGACCATCGACGAAACGGTGCTGCTGCCCGGTTCCGACGCGGTCCTTGCGCCCGAATGGGTGCCGTGGAGCGAGCGGCTGCGGCCCGGCGACATGGGTCCCGGCGACCTGCTGCCGACCGAGGCGGACGACCTGCGGCTCGAACCGGGCTGGACCGGTGACGACGAGCCGCCGGCCGGCGAGCCCGGCGCGGAGGCCGGCGAGGACGACGCCGACATCGTCGTGCCGTCCGTGGCGACGATCGGCTCGATCGCCGGGCAGCTCGGGCTGGGCCGCCCCCGGGTGCTCTCCCGCTACGGCCTGCACGCCGCCGCGGACCGCTGGGACGAGCAGTTCGGGCCGAAGACGCCGATGGCGCAGGCCGCGCCCGCCAACTGCGTCAGCTGCGGCTTCCTGGTGCCGATCGCCGGCTCGCTCAGCCAGGCCTTCGGGATCTGCGCGAACGAGTTCTCGCCGGCCGACGGCCGCCTGGTCTCGCTCGGCTACGGGTGCGGCGGCCACTCCGAGGCCGCGGTCATGCCGCGTCCGCCGCAGCCGGCCCCGATGGTCCTGGACGAGCTGCACGACACGGACCCGCTGTCGCTGCGGCCGGCCGGATCCGCGGCAGCGGGCGACGGCGCGGCAAAGGACGACGCCGGAGCACTGGACGGCGCCGTCGCCACGCACGGCGGCGCGGAGGCGGCCCCGCCCGGCGACGCCCGCGGGGACGACCAGGGCGGCTCCTGAGGCCCGCGTACCCCTTTCGGGCGCCCGGCGGCTACCGGGCGCCCGGCGGGTGACGGCAGGGCGCTCCGGGAGCCTCCCGCGGTCCCTGCCGCGGGATGAAGGGCACGCCGAATGGCGGTACGGTCACCGTGCACAGCCCCGTCAGGGGCGCACCCGGCGACCGAAGGACCGCACGTGACCCGCGCAGGCGTAATCCGGACGCCCCCGGAAGGCCACCCCGACCCCTTCGGTACCGCGGACCTGCGCCGGGCGGTCCTGACCGCCTGGGCCGCGTCGGCCGCCCGCTTCCGGGAGGACGCCAACGCCGAGGAGGACCTCGCGCTCGGCGGCCACCGCGACCGGCTGATCATCGAGCTGGCCCAGAACGCCGCCGACGCCGCCACCCGCTCCGGCGTGCCCGGCCGCCTCCGGCTGACCTACCACGAGGCCACCGCCGACGCCCCCGCGCTGCTGGCCGCCGCCAATACCGGCGCCCCGCTGGACGCCGCCGCCGTCGAGTCTTTGTCCACGCTGCGCGCGTCCGCAAAACGCGACGAGGGACCCGCCGCGGTCGGCCGCTTCGGCGTCGGCTTCGCCGCGGTCCTCGCGGTCAGCGACGAGCCCGCCGCGGTCGGCCGCAGCGGCGGTGTGCGCTGGTCGCTGACCGAGGCGCGCGCACTGGCCGCCGAGGTCCCGGGCCTGGCCGACGAACTGCGCCGCAGGGACGGCCATGTGCCGCTGCTGCGGCTGCCGCTGCCCGCCGAGGGCAGCGCGCCCGACACGTACGACACCGTCGTGGTCCTGCCGCTGCGGGACGGCGCCGCCGAGGACCTGGCCGGGCGGCTGCTGGCCGCCGTGGACGACGCCCTGCTGCTGGCCCTGCCGGGCCTGGCCGAGGTGATCGTCGACACCCCCGCGGGCGTACGGACCCTGACCCGCCGCCAGGCGGGCGACGGCGACGTCCTGGTCGAGGACTCCGACGCCACCAACACCACCCGCTGGCGGGTCGTCACCGACGGCGGCGCCCTGACCGCGGACCTGCTCGCCGACCGCCCGGTCGAGGAACGCCTGCGCCCGGTCTGGTCGGTGACCTGGGCCGTGCCCGTCGCCGCCGACGGCGCCCCCGCCGCGCCCCGCACCGCCGACGTCGTGCACGCCCCGACACCGACCGACGAACCGCTCGGGCTGCCCGCCCTGCTGCTGGCCTCGCTCCCGCTCGATCCGACCCGCAGGCACGCCGCCCCGGGGCCGCTCACCGACTTCCTGGTCGAGCGCGCCGCCGACGCGTACGTACGGCTGCTCGCCGCCTGGCGCCCGACCGGCACCGGCGTGGTCGACCTGGTGCCGGGGCCGCTCGGCAAGGGCGTGCTCGACGCCGACCTGCGGCGCCGCATCCTGGCTCAGCTTCCCCGCACCCCTTTCCTGCCGCGGGCCGCCGAGGTCCCCGCCGACGGCCCCCCGATGCCCGCCGCCGACCCCGACGGCTGGGACGTCGTCGGCCCGCTGGCCGGCGAGGGCCTCGCGCTGCGTCCCGTCGAGGCCGAGGTGGTCGAGGGCGCCACGGCGGACGCCGTCCGCGTCCTGGCCGAGGCGCTGCCGACCCTCGTCCCGTCCGCGCTGGAACGCCGGCCCGCCCTGCGCCAGTTGGGCGTCGCCCGGCTCTCCCTCGCCGACGCGGTCGACCGGCTTTCCGGCACCGAACGCCCCGCCGGCTGGTGGTGGCGGCTCTACGACGCCCTGGCGGGCACCGACGCCGACGTCCTCAGCGGCCTGCCCGTACCGCTCGCCGACGGCCGTACGGCGGTCGGGCCGCGGCAGGTCCTGCTGCCGGTGCCGGGCGACGACTCCGGCGCCGCGGATCCCGCGCTGCTGGCCAGGCTCGGGCTGCGGGTCGCCCATCCGGACGCCGCGCACCCGCTGCTGGAGAAGCTGGGCGCCGCCCCCGCCACCCCGCGGGCGGTCCTGACCACCCCGCAGGTACGGGCCGCCGTCGCCGCCTCCCTGGACGACGACACCGCCTGGGACCAGGAGGAGACGGGCCTGGACGCCGACGAACTCGCCGACACTGTCCTGTCGCTGGCCCGCGCCGCAGGACTCGCCCCCGGCGACGAACCGTGGCTGGCCGCGCTCGCGCTGCCCGACGAGGACGGCGAACTCGCCCCGGCCGGCGAACTCGTGCTGCCCGGCAGCCCGCTGGAGGCCGTCCTGCGCGAGGGCGAACTGGGCACCCTGGACGGCGAACTCGCCGACCGCTGGGGCGAGCAGCCGCTCACCGCGGTCGGGGTGCTGGCCACCTTCGCCCTGGTCCGCGCCGCCGACGTCGTCCTCGACCCCGACGACCTCGAACCGCGCGACAGCGACTGGGCCGAGCCGGACGACGTCGGCCTGCTCGACGCCGTGGACGTCTGGTGCGAGGACGTGCTCGACCAGCTGCCGCAGACCGACGTGCCGCCGGTCGCCACCGAGATCACCGCGGTCCGCGACCTCGACCTGGTCGACGACGACGCCTGGCCGCAGGCCCTCGCGCTACTCTCCCGGCCGCCGCTGCGCGACGCCGTCACCGCCCCGGTCCGCGTGCTGCTCCCCGACGGCACCACCGAATCCGTACGCGCCTACGCCGCCTGGTGGCTGCGCGACCACCCGGTCCTGGACGGCCGGCGCCCGGTCGGCCTGCGCGCTGCGGGCGGCGACCGGCTGCTCGCCGGCCTCTACGACGAGGCCGAGACCGACACCGCCGTGGACGAGCAGGTGCTGCGGGCGCTCGGCGTACGCACCACGGTGCCCGCGCTGCTGGCGGAGCCCGGCGGCGCCGCCGAACTCCTCTCCCGGCTCGCAGACCCCGACCGGCCGGTCGCCCCGGCCCAGTTGCACCGCCTCTACGCGGCCCTGGCCGAACTCGACCCCGACCAGGTCACCCTTCCGGACGAGCTGCGGGCCGTGCTCGACGGCGAAACGGTGGTCGTGGACGCCGCGGACGCCCTGGTCGCCGACGCCCCCGACCTGCTGCCGCTGTCCGGCGGCCTCGCGCTGCTGCCGGTGCCGCCCCGGCTGGCCGGGGACCTGGCCGGGCTCTTCCAGGTCCGCCGGCTCAGCGAGGCCGTGGACGCTGCCGTGACGTCCGAGGGCGAGCCGCACGACGTGCTGCCCGCCGTCCACGACCTGCTCCCGGGCGCGCCCGCCTCCTACGTCGAGCACGAGGAGCTGCTGCTCACCGGCGGCATCGAGGTCGACTGGCGCTACGCCGGCGGCACGCTGCACGCCGCCACGGTCGAGGGGGTCGCCGCGGGCCTTGCCTGGGCCGCCGGCCGCTGGGAGCGCCGCTTCGAGCTGGCCGCCCTGCTGGAGGACCCGTCCCGCACCGGGGAGCTGGCCCGCGACCGCTGGTTCGACTGACGCCGCATCCTGCCTCGCGGTCACCCATTGCCGTGCCGTGATCCTTGGCGGCACCGTCGCCCATTGCCGCGGCGCCGCCTAGGGTGACGCCTCGTCCCAGCGCCGCACCCACGCCCAGGAGACCTCCAGCGCCACCGCGCCCACCGCCGCGATCCCCACCGCCGACCACGGCACCTCGGTGCCCACCAGCCTCAGCGCGAAGAAGCTCTGCAGCCAGGGCGTGACCAGCACGATCACAAAGCCCACGCCCATCGCGAGGACCAGTCCGACCCGCCACCAGGTGTACGGGCGGGCGACGATCGCCAGCACCCACACCTCCATCAGGAACAGCGTCAGCGTCGCCGCACTGGTCTCCGCGGCCAGCGCGCCGGCCCCGGTGTAGTGGTGCCGCGCCAGCAGGTACGCCACGAAGGCCGCCGCCCCGCACAGGATCCCGGCGGGCGTCGAGTACCGCATCACCCGGCGTACGAAGTGCGGTCTGGCCCGCTCCTTGTTGGGTGCCAGCGCCAGGAAGAAGGCCGGCACCCCGATGGTCAGGCTGGACAGCAGCGTCAGATGCCGCGGCAGGAACGGGTACGGCACCTGCCAGCACACCACCAGCACCGCGAGCAGCACCGAGAAGACCGTCTTGGTGAGGAAGAGCGTCGCGACCCGGGTGATGTTCCCGATCACCCGGCGCCCCTCGGCCACCACCGAGGGCAGCGTGGCGAAGCTGTTGTCGAGCAGCACGATCTGCGCGACCGCCCGGGTCGCCTCGGACCCCGAGCCCATGGCCACGCCGATGTCGGCGTCCTTGAGGGCGAGCACGTCGTTGACGCCGTCGCCGGTCATCGCCACGTTGTGCCCGCGGGACTGCAGGGCGCCCACCATGTCCCGCTTCTGCTGCGGGGTGACCCGGCCGAAGACCGCGCCCCGCTCCAGCACGGCGGCCATCGCGTCCCGCTCGGGCGGCAGCTGCCGGGCGTCGACCGGGTCGTCGGCGCCCGGCAGCCCGAGTTTTCCGGCGACCGCGCCGACCGACACGGCGTTGTCGCCGGAGATCACCTTGGCGTGCACGTCCTGGTCGGCGAAGTAGCGCAGGGTGTCGGCAGCGTCGGGCCGCAGCCGCTGTTCGAGCACCACCAGCGCGAGCGGCTCCACCGAAGCCGCGACCTGCGGGTCGTCCAGCGGGCGTCCGGTACGTGCCAGCAGCAGCACCCGCAGCCCCTCGTCATTGAGCCGGCCGATGTCGCCGAGGGCGGCGTGCCCGTCGGGCAGCAGCACATCGGGCGCGCCCAGCAGCCACGTACTGTCCGTGCCGTCCGGCTCGGTGAAGGCCGCGCCGCTGTATTTGCGGGCCGAGCTGAACGGCAGCGTCCCCCTGGCGCGCCAGCCGGCCGCGCCGCCCGGCGGATAGGCGGCGATGACCGCCTGGAGGCTGGCGTTGGGGTGCGGGTCGGCGCCGCCCAGCGCGGCCAGGGCGCGGGCCGCGTACGCCTGGTCGCCGCCGTCCAGCAGGCGCAGGTCGGTGACGTCCATGCCGCCCTCGGTGAGCGTGCCGGTCTTGTCGAGGCACACCACGTCCACCCGGGCCAGGCCCTCGATCGCGGGCAGTTCCTGCACCAGGCACTGCTTGCGGCCGAGCCGGACCACCCCGATCGCGAAGGCCACCGAAGTCAGCAGCACCAGGCCCTCCGGCACCATGGGCACGATGCCGCCGATCGTACGGCGGAAGGCCTCGCGGGGGTGGTGGCTCTCCACCGTGAACTGGCTGACGATCAGACCGATCGTGGTCGGCACCATCATCCAGATGACGTACTTGAGGATCTGGCTGATGCCGTTGCGCAGCTCGGAGTCGACCAGGGTGAAACGGGACGCCTCGTCGGCGAGCTGGGCGGCATAGGCCTGGCGGCCGACCTTGGTGGCGGTGAAGGCGCCGCCGCCCGCGACCACGAAGCTGCCGGACATCACCGGGTCGCCCGTCCGCTTGACCACCGGGTCGGCCTCGCCGGTGAGCAGCGACTCGTCGATCTCCAGGCTGTCGGCCTCCTCGACCTCTCCGTCGACCACCACCTTGTCGCCGGGCCCCAGCTCGATCAGGTCGCCCAGCACGATCTGCGAGGTGGAGATCTCGGTGGTCGCGCCGTCCCTGCGCACCTCGGGCCTGGCCTCGCCGATCACCGCGAGGCTGTCCAGGGTCCGCTTGGCGCGCAGCTCCTGGAAGATGCCGATCGCGGTGTTGGCGACGATGACGAAGCCGAACAGGCCGTCCTGGATCGGCCCCACCACCAGGATGACCAGGAAGAGCACGCCGATGATCGCGTTGAAGCGGGTGAAGACGTTGGCCCGCACGATCTCGGCGGTGGAGCGGGAGGACCGTACGGGGACGTCGTTGACCTCGCCCGCCGCGATCCGCCGCGCCACCTCGGCGCTGCTCAGTCCCTGGTTCCGGGCGACCGCCCCGGCTTCCGGCGCCGCGCCGCCCGCGCCCGTACCGGCGCCAGGGCCGGTGCCGGTCCCCGCGCGTTCCGTCATGGATCGACGGTACGTGGCGCGGGCGGCTTCCACCCGTTCTGCGCGGCCCTACGCGCCCCGCGGGGCCTGCCCGTCCCCGTTCCCGCCGCTGTCGCGGCCCGCTGCCGCCCGCGCGATGGCGGCGCGGCGGGCGCGTACGTACGTCAGGCCGATCAGGCCCAGTCCGCCGCCGGCCGCGCAGGTCCAGATGAACCAGGTGTGGCCGTGTTCGGAGTACCAGCCGTAGAAGGGGAGCTGCACGACGAAGAGCGCGAACCAGATGATCGTGCCGACCGTGACGGTGGCGACGTCATTGGCCTCCAGCGGCTCGGGGGCCGGGCGCAGTGGGCTCCGCTGCTTGCTCATGCCGCCATCGTATGCGGCGGCCGGGGAGGCGGTACCGGTGGCCGTACGGCGGGTGTCTACGCGCGGAGATGGTTTTTGGCCAGTTGGCTATTCATACTGAAACCGGTCACCGCTGACTGGAAACATTCGTATGATCGCCCAAGTGTGGGCGAGATCGCGCTCCCTTGAGGAATCACATGCCCACCTCGGCCCCCGCTCCGGTCGACATGGGGCGGTCGTCAGGCCGCCCGCCCGCCAACCCCCTGGACCGCTGTTTCCGCATCTCGGAACGCGGCTCCTCGATCCCGCGGGAGATCCGCGGCGGCCTGGCGACCTTCTTTGCGATGGCGTACATCATCGTGCTGAACCCGATCATCCTCGGCTCGGCCGTCGACAAATTCGGCCACCACCTGGACGGCGGGCAGCTGGTCACCGCGACCGTCATCACCGCCGCCTTCACCACCCTGCTGATGGGCGTCATCGGCAATGTGCCGATCGCGCTCGCCGCCGGGCTCGGCGTCAACACCGTGGTGGCGTTGCAGCTCGCCCCCAGGATGAGCTGGCCGGACGCGATGGGCATGGTGGTGCTGGCCGGTATCGCGATCATGATCATGGTCGCCACCGGGCTGCGGGAGCGGGTGATGAGCGCGGTGCCGCTCGGTCTGCGCAAGGGCATCGCGATCGGCATCGGCCTGTTCATCCTGCTGATCGGCCTGGTCGACTCCGGCTTCGTCACCCGCATCCCGGACGCCGCGCACACCACCGTGCCGCTCCAGCTCGGCGCCGACGGCCACCTCAACGGCTGGCCGGTGCTGATCTTCATCCTCGGCGCGCTGCTCACCCTGGCGCTGATCATCCGCAAGGTCGCGGGCGCCATCCTGATCTCCATCGTCACCATGACCGTGGTCGCGGTGATCGTGGACGCGGTCGCCGACATCCCGGCGGCCAAGTGGGGCCTTACGGTGCCCAAGTGGCCGGGCAACCCGGTGGCCACCCCGGACTTCGGCCTGATCGGCAAGGTCAGCCTCTTCGGCGGCTTCCAGCAGGTCGGCATCCTGACCGGGGTGCTGTTCGTCTTCACCGTGCTGCTGTCGTGCTTCTTCGACGCGATGGGCACCATCCTCGGCGTCAGCGACGAGGCCGGGCTGCTCGATGAGAAGGGCGACCTGCCGGGCATCAACACGGTGCTGATGATCGACGGTGTCGCCACCGCGGTCGGCGGCGTCGGCTCCTCGTCCGCGAACACCTGTTTCGTGGAGTCCACGGCCGGCGTCGGCGAGGGCGCGCGGACCGGTCTCGCCAGCGTCGTCACCGGGCTGATGTTCGTCCTCGCGCTGTTCCTGACGCCGCTGGCCACCATGGTCCCGGCGCAGGCCGCCACGCCCGCGCTCGTCGCGGTGGGCTTCCTGATCCTGGCCGGGTCGATCCGGCAGATCGACTGGAACGACTTCACCATCGCCATCCCGGCGTTCCTGACGATGGTGCTGATGCCGTTCACCTACTCCATCACCAACGGCATCGGCATCGGCTTCCTCAGCTTCTGCGTGCTCCGGCTGGTGGCGGGGCGCGGCAAGGAGGTCCCGGTCGCGCTGTACGCGGTCGCCGCCGTGTTCGCCTTCTACTACCTGATGCCGGCGCTCGGTCTGCTGTAGCGGGGCCGGTCCTGTGCGCCAGAGGAGACGCCTGCCGGGCCCCAGGCCGCACGGGGAGGTGCCGGGGGTGCGCGAGGG
>NZ_JAJSYW010000141.1:0-18369 GCF_036815005.1 Streptomyces sp. IBSBF 2435
GGTGGAACGGGCCCGGCGCGTGCGCGGGGGCGCAGGTGCCGGGCCCGTTCTCAGGGGGTGCGGGGAGCGTCAGCCGTTGCGCTTCCAGCGCGGCTTGCGGTCGTTGTAGGAGGACGAGGACGGGGAGGACTGGCCGTACGACGGGCGGCTGTCGCGGTCGTCGCGCGGGGCGCCGTAGGACGGACGGGAATCACGGCGGTCGTCACGGTTGCCGTACGCGGGACGCGAGTCGCTGCGGTTGCCGTAGGACGGACGGGAGTCACGGCGGTCGTACGAGGACGGGCGCCGGTCGTCACGGTTGCCGTACGAGGACGGGCGGGACTCGCTCCGGTTGCCGTACGAGGACGGGCGGGACTCGGTGCTGCGGTTGCCGTACGACGGACGCGAATCGCGGCGGTCGTCACGGTTGCCGTAGGCGGGACGCGAGTCGTCGCGGTTCCCGTACGACGGACGCGAGTCGTCGCGGTTCCCGTACGACGGGCGCGAGTCACGGCGGTCGTCACGGTTGCCGTAGGACGGACGGCTGTCGCGGCGGTCGTCGCGGTTGCCGTACGAGGACGAGCGGGACTCGCTCCGGTTGCCGTACGACGGACGCGAATCGCGGCGGTCGAAGTTGCCGCGGTCGTCGCGGCGCTGGTACGAGGACGACGACTGCTGGCGCTCCTCGCGCGGTGCCGGGACGGACGCGGCGGCAGCGGCCGCAGCCGCCTCGGCGGCGAGTTCGGCCATCTCCGCGGCCTTCGCCGCGATCGCCTCGTCCGGGTCCTCGCCGCGCTCGCGGGCCGAGCGGGCGGTGAGGCGGTCGGCCTCCTCGCGCAGTTCGGTGGCACGGCGCTGGACGCGCTCCAACTGGCGGGTGAGGTCGGCGACCTCGCGTTCGGCCTGGGCGGCGGCGTTCTGGACGGCGTCGGCCTGGACGTCGGTGAGGGAGCGGGCGCCGGTGATCTTGGCGACGTCCTCGTCGAAGACGCCGGCACCGCCGATGATGTGGCGCGAGGCGTCCACGCCCGCGTCCTCCATCAGCCGGAAGATCTGCTTGCGCTGGTGCGGCAGGGCCAGCGAGACGACCGTGCCGGACTTGCCCGCCCTGGCCGTACGGCCGCTGCGGTGCAGGTAGTCCTTGTGGTCGCCGGCCGGGTCGACGTTGAGGACCAGGTCGATGCCGTCGACGTGGATGCCGCGGGCGGCGACGTCGGTGGCGACCAGGACGTTGACCTGGCCGGCCTTGAAGTCCTCGAGGGTGCGGGTACGGGCGCCCTGGGTCATGCCGCCGTGCAGCGCGTCGGCACGGACGCCGGACTCGATCAGCTGCTCGGCGACGCGGTCGGCGCCCATCTGGGTGCGGACGAAGATGATGGTGCGGCCCTTGCGAGCGGCGATCGCGGCGGTGACCGGCGCCTTGTCCTTGGGCTTCACCACGAGCACGTGATGGGTCATGGTGGTGACCGCGCCCTGGGCGGCGTCGACCTCGTGCGTGACCGGGCTCACCAGGTAGCGCTTCACGAGGCTGTCGATCTCGTTCTCCAGCGTGGCGGAGAACAGCAGCCGCTGGCCGCCGGCCGGGATGAGGTCGAGGATCTCGGTGACCTCGGGCAGGAAGCCCATGTCCGACATCTGGTCGGCCTCGTCCAGGACCGCGATCTGCACCTGGTCGAGGATGGCCGCGCCCCGGTTGATCAGGTCGCGCAGCCGCCCGGGAGTGGCGACGAGGATGTCGACACCGCGCTCCAGGGCGTAGATCTGGTTCTGCATGGACGTGCCGCCGCAGACGACCTTCATCTTCAGGCCGAGGACGTCGCCGTACGGCTGCAGCGCGTCGGCGACCTGCATGGCCAGCTCGCGGGTCGGGGTGAGGATGACTCCGCGCGGGCGGCGCTTGTCGGTGTGGCCGCCGGACAGCTGGGTCAGCAGCGGCAGGCCGAAGGAGAGCGTCTTGCCGGAGCCGGTACGGCCGCGGCCCAGGATGTCCCGGCCGGCCAGCGCGTCCGGGATGGTGGCGGCCTGGATCGGGAACGGGGTGACCACACCGTTCTGGTTCAGCTTGCGGACGATGGCCTCGGCGAGGCCCAGGTCGGCGAAGGTGACCGTGTCCTCGGCGGACTCGGCGGACTCGGCGGAGGCGGCAGAATCGGCGAACCCGGCGGACTCGGCGCTCCGGGCGGACTCCGCCACCGCTTCCGCGGTCTCGACGATCTCTGCGGTGGTGATCTCTACGGCGGCGTCGGCGGCGTTCTCGGGCATGGCGGAACGGTCGGCACTGTCAATGGACATGCGGAAGCTAAACCTCTCGGAGACTTACGGCACGCGCCAGCTCCACAGGTTGCTTACAACCGCCTCGATGCGGTCAGCCACAGGAGAAAAGGAACGCGCCACGCGGCGCGCAGATGGATCAGGCGCCAGGCAATGGAATCAGGGGATCAAACGATCTACCAGCATACGCATCAGCCGCCGCTTTAGCGAATCGCTTACGAGGGGGCATGCTGACCTGCCAGTACGCCGCCAAGTGTACGCCCTACGGCGCGGCGGTCTCCCCGCCGCCGCCCGAACCGGTGGCGGACGGGGACGGGTTGTCCGGCGGTGCACTCGTGGGGGCCGCGGTCGGCGGGGCGGTGCTCGACGGCGCCGCGGTCGGCGGGGTGCCGGCAGTGGGCTGCGGTACGGAGGCGCCGCCCGCGGGGTGCGGCTGGGCGTGCCCGCCGGGGCCGCCTGACCTGCCGGGACCCGGTGAACCCGAGGCCCCGGGCGAGGCCGCGCCGCCGGGCACCGCGGGGGACGGCGACATCCCGTTCTTCCCCCCGCCCGACCGGTCGGAGCCGGGTACCGCGTGCCCGCCGCCGCCCCGTACGGCGACGCTCGCGGTGGCGCCCGCGGGGCCGGGCGCGGTGTGACCGGGTTCACTGCCCGCACTGACGCACGACGCGACCCCGACCGCCACCAGCGCGACAAGCACGGCGGAACGCACCCCCGCCCCCCGCCACCGGGCAGGCGGACAGCCACCCGGGGCGGGGCCCTCGGCCTGGCCGGCGGCGGGTACGGATGTTGCGGCTACGGATACGGATACGGGTGCGTGCGCGTGCGCTGAGGGCATCGGGGGCGGACCTCGGGGGCTCGTGGCGGGAGCGCGCGCACGCTACGGGCGTACGACGCCGGGCGGTGTCTCCCGTGTCCAACGCCCCGAGTCCCGCCAGGACACGTGCCCGCGCTCGTACGGACCACCGCCGCGCCCGTTCCTCGGCCGCACGTACGAACACGTCCCGGGAGGCCGGCGTACGAACACGTCCCGCACGGCCGGCACGCGGTGTACAGCCGTACCGCCGTACGGGCCCTGCAGTGCCCGTACGGCTGAGCCCCCGCCCTTGCGCCCCGCGCGGGCACGCGGGCCTCAGCCGTAACCGAGCGCGTGCAGCCGCTCGTCGTCGATGCCGAAGTGGTGGGCGATCTCGTGGACGACAGTGACCTCCGTCTCGGCCACGACGTCCTCCCGGGACTCGCACATCCGCAGGGTCGGGCCGCGGTAGACGGTGATCCGGTCCGGCAGCACCCCGGCGTACCACTCACCGCGCTCGGTGAGCGGCGTGCCCTCGTACAGCCCGAGCAGGTCCGGCTCGCCCGCGGGCGGCTCGTCCTCGACGAAGAGGGCCACATTGTCCATCAGGCGGGTCAGCTCGGGCGGGATCCGGTCGAGGGCTTCCCCGACCAGTTCCTCGAACTCCTCACGGCTCATCTCCAGCACGCCCCCATTGTCCCGGCCCGCGCCCCCGCCGGTCCCGCCGCGCGCCGAACCTTCCGCGTCGGCTTCGGGCCGGGTTCCGAGCAGGTTCAGGACCGCCCGGGCTCCGTACGCGGCTGGCGCCACGGCCGAAAGCGTTTTGGTGATCCTCCGGCGTATCGCCTATGCTTCTCGCGTCCCCGATGAGCGCCGCCAAGGCGCTGACGGCTGGCCGGTTAGCCCTCATCGTCTAGTGGCCCAGGACGCCGCCCTTTCAAGGCGGTAGCACGGGTTCGAATCCCGTTGGGGGTACCACCTGTCTGACCGAAGGCCGGGCGCTGAGGCGTTCCGGCCTTTCGCGCGCCCGCGCCCGCCGCCGCCCACCGGAAGGCCGCCGGAAGGCCGTCAGCGGGCCGCCACCCGCCCGGCGAGGAAGCCGGCCATCCGGTCCAGCGCTGCGTCCGCCTCGTCGAGGCGCCCGTAGTGGTGCTGGAAGACGTGCGGGACCTCGGGCCAGACCTCCAGGGTGACCTCGACGTCGTCGGCGCCCGCGCGGCCCGCCAGCCGGACGGCGTCGTCGAGCAGTACCTCGTTCGAACCCACCTGGATGAGCAGCGGCGGCAGGCCTGTGAGGTCGGCGAAGACCGGGCTGGCCAGCGGCTGGCGGCGGTCGCGGTCCCCGAGGTAGAGGTCGGCGTACTCCCGGAGCGCGTCGGCGGCGAAGATGGGGTCCGCCTTCTCCTTGGTACGGATGCTCGCGCCGCTGAGGGTGAGGTCCACCCAGGGCGACAGGACGGCGAGGGCGGCCGGTTGCGGCAGTCCGGCGTCCCGGGCCGCGAGCAGCACGCCGATGGCCGCGCCCGCGCCCGCCGAGTCGCCGGCCAGGACCAGCTCCCGCGGGTTCGTACCGTCCGCCAACAGGGCGCGGTACGCGGCGAGTCCGTCCTCCACCGGGGCGGGGAACGGGTGTTCGGGCGCGAGCCGGTAGTCCACCGAGGTCGTCCGCAGCCGGGCGCGCCGGGCCAGCTCGCCGACGAGCCCCGCGTGCGTGTCGGGCGAGCCGACGACGTATCCGCCGCCGTGCAGGTAGAGCAGCCGGCCGCTGCGGGCGGCTCCGGCGGGCTCCAGTTCGAGGGCCGGGCGCCCGCCCACCTCGGCCCGGCGGGCGGTGACGTCGTCGGGGGCCGGGCGGCTGATGGCCTGGGCGAAGCCGAGGCGCTGCGCCTCGGGGCCGGGGTTCGGGCCGCGCGGGTCACGCGGGCCGCCGCGGAGCAGGGCGTCCAGCTCGTCGCGCTGCTGTCGGGTCATGCGGGCCTCCAGGGGCATAGTGGGAGGATGCATTCCTGGGAATCCATCTGCACAGGGCCAACCGGATTCACAGGAAGATGATTCCTGGGAATCCAAAGGAGTTCATGTGAGCCACGTCACTCGCGTCTTCACGGACCTGGTCCGGGTCGAGACCCGGCTCTACAACAGCCTGAGCGCCCGGCTCAGCTCGGAACTGGGGCTGAGCCTGGGGCAGTTCGAACTGATGGAGATCATCGACCGCGTGCCGGGATGCCGGGTGCTGGACATCGCCCGCGAGGTGGGGATCACCGTGGGAGCCACGAGCAAGGCGGTCGACCGGCTTGAGCTGACCGGCTGGTGCGTACGCAGCGCGCACCCGCACGACCGCCGCTCCTCACTGCTCGCCCTCACCCCGGAGGGCGCCCGCCTGCTGGCGCGGTCCCGCCCCGAGGTCGAACAGGGACTCGCCGCCCTGACCGCCGCCGTCCCGGCCGCCGAACTCGACCGGATGGGGGCGGTGTTGGCGACCCTCCGCACAGCGCTGGAGCGGGGGCCGGAAGGGGGTGAGTGAGCGGCGGGGTGCCCCGGGGGCGCCCTGTGATCGACTGGGGGTGTGGAAGCGATATGGACGAGTGTCGTGGCCGTCGCCGGGACGCTGCTGGGGTCGGTGATCACCTACGCCTTCCAGCAGCGGGCGAACCTGCGCAGTGAGGTGTTCGCCCATTCCGAGGCGCTGCGACAGGAACGCATGGCCGCGTACGGCGCGTTCGCGGCGGCGGTGGAGGACTACCGGCACGGGCAGGCGACCCGCTGGTACCGCCGGCTCGACGGCCCCGGCGGGGCGGAGTTCGGCGCGGCGCGGGACGAGGCGCACCGGCTGCGGACCATCGCCCGGCAGGCGCTCTACCGGGTCAAGCTGCTCACGGACGAGCCGGAGGTGACCGCCGCCGCCGAGCAGGCGTACCGGGACACGTGGGACGTGTCGAACGCGCGGGACCAGCCGGGCCACGACCAGCGGGACGACCGGGCGAGGCAGGCCGTCGAGGCGTTCGTCTCCCGCGCGGCACCGCTGGTCCGCTGAGCCCAAGGGCGGTGATCCGGGGCGGACTTCCGCAGCCCGGGTGCTCCCCGCCAGGGACCCATGCGGTCGCAGCACGCGGCGCCACCCCGGCGGGCCGCGACGGACGTAGGGCCAACCGCCGCTGTGTCGTTACGACTTGTTCACGTCACGTCCAGCGCCTGCCATGATGCTGACGCACGTCTCATTACCAGCCGGTAGAGCCACCGAGCCGGTAGGACGACCGACCGCGTCAGGAGATCTCTGCATGCCCTCTTACAGCAGGCGGCAGTTCGTCGCCGGAGCAGCCGCCGTCGCCGCGGGACTGACCCTCGCCGACAGCCCGTACGCCTCCGCCGCCGCGCACGACCGCGCCCTGGCCGCCACCGCCGCCCGTGCCGTACGGGTCGAGGGCACCACCCTCGAACAGGTCGCGACCCCGGCAGGCCCCGGCCCGTACGTCAGGCTCCAGGCAGGACCCGGCTGGCCGCTGGTGGTGCGCTCCGAGCTGGCCGCGGGTGCGGCGGGGCGGGACGACCGGCGTACCGGGCTCGCCTCCTTCGTGCAGTTCACCGACCTCCACCTGGCCGACACCGAGTCGCCGGTCCGCTTCGAATACCTGGCCCCCTACATCGGCTCGGCGCACCGCCCGCACGAAGCGCTGACCGTTCGCGGTGCCGCCTCGCTCGTGGAGCGGGTCAACTCCCTGTCCGGCGGCCCCTACACGGGCAACCCCTTCTCGCTGGTGATGGCGACCGGCGACAACACCGACAACCACGAGCTGGTCGAACTCGACTGGTACCTCTCGGTGATGAGCGGCGGCGCCATCACCCCGTCGACCGGTGACCTGACCCGCTACGAGGGCGTGCAGAACTCCGGCTCCGCCGCGTACTGGAATCCCGAGTCGTCCTTCCAGGACAGCTACAAGACCGCGGGCTTCCCGCAGGTCCCCGGCTTCCTGTCCGCGGCGGGCCGCCCCTTCACCGCACCGGGCCTGCGCACCCCGTGGTACACCACGGTCGGCAACCACGACGACAGCATCGAGGGCACCCTGCCCGATGTCGGGCTGCTCAAGTCGCTCTACACCGGCGGCAGCAAGATCGAGGGCGTCGACTCGGCGACCGCCGCGAAGCTCGCCGACGCCATCCAGCACGACCCGGCCTCGGCGGTCCTGCTGCTGGGCCGGCTCCTCACCGGCGGCGGCCCGGTGCGCCACATCACCCCCGACGCCCGCCGCGCCCCCTTCACCCCGCAGCAGTTCGCCGCCGCGCACCTCAACTCCGGCTACACCGGCGCGGGTCCGTACGGCCACGGCTTCACGCAGGCCGCGGCCTCCAGCGGAAAGCTCTACTACACCTTCCCGGTCGCAGAGGGCGTCCTCGGCATCAGCCTGGACACCACCAACCGGGCCGGCTGGGCGGACGGTTCCATCGGCACGGCCCAGCTCAACTGGCTGGAGTCGGTGCTCCAGTCGTACAGCACCCACTGGTACGACTCCTCGGGCAACGTCGTGCGCCGCGGCTCGCAGGACCAGTACGTGCTGATCTTCAGCCACCACACCAGCACGACGATGGGCAACACCCTTCCCGACCCGTACCACCTGCTCGAAGGCCGGCACACGGGAGCCGAGTTGGTGACGCTGCTGCAGCGCTACCCCAATGTGCTGGCCTGGGTGAACGGCCACACCCACGCCAACCAGATCACCCCGCACGCGCACTCCGTCGCCGAGCGCTCCTTCTGGGAGATCAACACCGCCTCCCACGTGGACTATCCGCAGCACGCCCGGATCATCGAGGTCGCCGACAACGCGGACGGCACGCTGTCGCTGTTCACCACGTTGATCGAGTCCGCGGCGCCCTATCCCACGGACGCGGGCGACACCTCTGAGCGCGGCCTGGCCGCGCTCTATCGCGAGCTGTCCTTCAACGACCCGTACGCCACGCCTGCCGCGAAGCTGGGCGCTTCGCCGGACCACAACACGGAGCTGCTGCTCCGCCGCCCGGGCAGCTGACCCGAGCCTCCAAGGGGCGCCCCCTGCCGCAGAGCCGAGCCCCGCAGGGGGCGGCCTCTGCCGCAGAGGGCCGGCCACCGCGGCGAGCGGTAAGGTCCGGGGTGGCTGGGGAGCTGACCTGGACAAGGTGCGTAAGCGACATGCAGCCGACCTCCCCCTTCTGGTACGACCGCCCCGCTCTCCGCTGGGCGGACGGCATCCCCGTCGGCAACGGCCGGCTCGGCGCCATGCTCTGGGGTCCCCCGGAGGTACAGCGCTTCTCGCTCAACGAGGACACCTTCTGGTCGGGTCCGCCGACCGCCGAACCCCCGGCCGTACCCGCGGGCCTGCTCGCGGACGTACGCGCCGACCTGCGGGCCGGGCGTCATGTGGCCGCCGGGGAACGGCTGAAAGCCGCGCAGGGGCGCGGCGCCGAAGCCTTCCAGCCGATCGGCGACCTGGTCCTGCGGATCTCCGGTGGCGCCGAAGGCGGCAGTCTCTGGAGGGAGCTGGACCTGCGGGCGGGTGTGGCCCGCCAACTCGCGTGCGGCGTCGCACATGAGGTGTGCGCGGACACCGCGACCGGCCTGCTGCTGATCCGGCTGCGCACCGGCCACCCGGCCGGCCTGGACGCCGCACTGTCCTGGCGCACACCCCAACTCCGCAGCCGTGTACGGGCGCTGGGCTCCGACGCCCTCGCCCTGCTGCTGACCGCCCCCTCCCACGTCGGCGACGACGCCCGGCGCCGCCCCGTGGTCGAGCACGGCGACCCCGCGATGGCCGCCGCCGCCCTGGCCCGGGTCCGCTGCGAAGGCGGCGACGTCATGGTGGACGGCGACCGGCTGCGGCTGCGCGGAGTGCGCGCGTGCACCGTGCTCGTCGACGTACGCACCGGCTTCGCGGGCCGGGACCGTACACCGGGCGGCGACCCGGAGGAGTGCCTCGGCCGGGCCGCCCGCGCGATCGAGGCGGCCCAGGACCGCCCCTGGGCGGAACTGCTCGACGCGCACACCGCCGCGCACCGCGCCCTGATGGACCGGGTACGGCTGCGGCTCCACGACCTGCCGGAGCCGGCCCCCGCACCCCGCGACGCACAACCGCACAACACACCGGCCCCCCTCGACGTACGGCTGCGCGCCTCCGCTGCCGGGGACGGTCCGCGTGACGAGCAACTCGCCCCGCTGCTCTTTGACTTCGGGCGTTACCTGCTGCTCGCCTGCTCCCGCCCGGGCACCCAGGCGGCCCATCTCCAGGGGCTGTGGAACGACTCGGTCACTCCGCCCTGGCACTGCGACTACACCGTCAACATCAACACCCAGATGAACTACTGGCCCGCCGAGAGCACCGCGCTGCCCGAGTGCCATGAGCCGCTGATCGACCTGGTCGCCGACCTCGCCGCCGCGGGTACCGGCGTGGCCCGCGGGCTCTACGGCACCGACGGCTGGACGTGCCACCACAACACCGACCTGTGGCGGGCGACATGGCCGGTCGGGGAGGGCAACGACGATCCGATGTGGTCGAGCTGGCCGCTCGCGGGCGCCTGGCTCTGCCTGCACCTGGCCGAGCACTGGCGCTACGGGCGCGACGCCCGCTTCCTGCGCGAGCGCGCCTGGCCGGTGGCCGCGGGAGCCGCCCGCTTCCTGCTCGGGCTGCTCACCGAGGACGCCGACGGCCACCTGGCCACCGCTCCCGCCACGTCCCCCGAGAACCGGTTCGCGACGGCGGACGGCCCCGCGTCCGTGGACCTCTCCACCGCCATGGACCTCACGCTGGCCCGGGAACTCTTCGGCTTCCTCACCGAGTCCGCCGCCGACGCGGGTCCCGCAGCCGACCCCGCCCTGCTCGCCGACATCGCGGCGGCCCTGCCGCGGCTGCGCCCGCTCGCCGTGGGCAGCCGCGGCGAACTCCTCGAATGGCACACCGAGCGCACGGAGACCGAGCCGCACCACCGCCATGTGTCCCACCTGGTCGGCCTCTACCCCGGCAGCGCCCTCGCGGAGCCGCGGTTGCGGGCGGCGGCCCGGCGCAGCCTCGATCTGCGCGGCGACGAGGGAACGGGCTGGTCGACGGCGTGGAAGATCGGCCTGTGGGCCCGCCTCGGCGACGGCGCCGCGGCCCACCGGCTGCTCGGCGTGATGCTCCGCCCGGTCGGGTCGGACGAGGAGGGCGGCGGCGTCTACCCGTCCCTGCTGTGCGCCCACCCGCCCTTCCAGATCGACGGCAACTTCGGCGCGACGGCGGCCATCGCCGAGCTACTGCTCCAGTCCCACACCGACGTCCTCGACCTGCTGCCAGCCCTCCCCCCGGCGTGGCCGGCCGGCGAGGTGACCGGCCTGCGCGCCCGCGGCGCCGTCACCGTCGAACGCCTCGCCTGGTCGGGCGGCACCCTCGGCTCGGCGACGCTGCGCGCGGAGCGTGCCACCGCCGTCACCGTCCGCTGGCCGGGCGGCACCCGTACGCTCGCGCTGCCGGCGGGCGCCCCGTACGTACTGCGCCCCTGACACGCCGGGCCGGGCGGCGCGTACGTCAGCTCCCCGTCCCGGAAGCCCCAAGCGCCCCGGGCTCCCCCGGCTCCCCGAACACCGCGGCGATCGCCTCCCGGACCTGGCCGCGCAGCCACCGGTGGGCGCGGTCGTTGTCGTAGCGCTGGTGCCAGGTCAGGTACAGCGGGACGGCCGGCATCTCCAGGGGCAGCGGGAGCGTCAGGAGGCCCAGCTCCTGGCGGGCGGCACGCGTGGCCGCCTCGGGGACCGTCTACCCCGAAGGCAGCCTGGCCGAGCGCCTCCGGCGCGCGCTGCCGGAAACGCGGGTGGTCAAGGCCCTGAACACCATGCTCTTCACGGTCATGACCGACCCCCGCTCCCTGTCCGCCCCGCCCACCGCCTATCTGTCCGGCGACGACGACACCGCGAAGGACGAGGTCAAGGGCCTGCTCGCCGACCTGGGCTGGCGGCCGGAGTGGATCGAGGACCTGGGAGACGTCAGCACCGCCCGGGCGGCCGAGGCGCTGGTCCTCCTGGTCCCGCACATCCTCCGGCGCCGGGGCTTCCACCCGTTCGCCGTGTCGCTGGCGCGCTGACGTCCCCCGCGCCGCGCGTGCGGCTCAGGCGTCGAAGCGGAAGGCCCTGACCCGCTGCTCCCCCCGCAGCACGAGGCGCAGTTCGTGGACGCCCGACGTGGCGGCGGGCAGGTCCGCCCGGGCCGTGGTCCAGGCGTACCGCTCTCCCGTCGAGGGCACGGGCACGGTGGCCAGCAGGGTGGCGCCCGCCCAGACCTCCAGGCGGGCCGGGCCCTCCGCGGTACGGGAGACCTCGGCGGTGAACACACGGGCGCCGTCCAGGTCGGCGGCGCGGTAGTGCAGGGTGCCGGACAGGCCGGACGGGGTGACGGCGTCGCCCTCGGTGGGGGTGGCGTCCACCAGGATGACGTCGGCGTAGTCGTCGAAGTCGACGGCGCGGACGGAGCGGCCGACGACCTCGCGCGGGGCGGGCGGCGGCCCGCTCACCGTCAGGGGCGCGGACAGCGGGAGGTCGGCGGCCGAACGGCCCGCCAGCACCTCGTAGTTCCCCGCCTCGACGGTGAAGTCACCTGCGGACACCGACCAGTGGGCGAGCGCGTCGGCCGCCAGCGGGAAGCCGACCCGCGCCGACGCGCCCGGCGCGAGGCGGACCTTCCGGTAGCCGGCCAGCTTGAGCCGCGGCGCCTCGTAGCCGACGGCGCCCACCGCCCGTACGTACAGCTGCACCGTCCCGATCCCCTGCCGCGTACCGGAGTTGGTGACGGTGACCGTCGCCGTCGCGGTGCCGTCCTGGGGGATGCGGGAGCGGTCGAGGGCGAGGTCGGTGAGGGCGAAGTCCGTGTAGGACAGGCCGTGGCCGAAGGCGTAGAGCGGGGCGGCGCGGTGGTACTGGTAGGTCCAGCCGGCCTTGATGATGTCGTAGTCGAGCCGGCCGGGCAGTTCGTCGTCGGCGCGGTACCAGGTCTGCGGGAGGCGGCCCGCCGGGTCGGCGTCGCCGAGCAGCACCGCGGCCAGGGCGCGGCCGGTCTCCTGGCCGCCGTGCGAGGTCCACAGCACGGCGGGCACATGCGCGTCGGCCCAGTCGACCGCGTAGGGGTAGCTGCTCATGACGACGAGCACCGTCTCGGGCCGCGCGGCGACCACCTCCCGCAGCAGCCGTTCGTGCGCGGGCGCGAGGGTGATGCCGGCCCGGTCCTGCGTCTCCCGACCGTTGATGTGCGGGTCGTTGCCGACGACCAGCACGACGGCGTCGGCGCCCCCGGCCGCCGCGACGGCCTCGGCCACGCCGTCGCGTACGACGGTCCGCGTGAAGCGCTCGGCGCCGGCCGCGTCCGCCGCCGCCATCGTGACGGCGCCGCTCGCCGGGTCCAGTACGGCGTAGCGCCCGCTGCACACCGACCGCAGCGCCTCCGTGCCGTCGCCCTGCGGCTCAAGGCGGAAGGTCTCGTGCACGTCCCAGCCCGCGGGCTGTACGCGGTCGGCCGCGAGCGAGCGGTCCTCGTCGACGAGCCCGGCGTAACGGCCGGTCCGCGCATTGCGCAGGGTGAGGATGCCGAGGTCCCAGTCGAAGAGGTCGAACTGCGCCGCCTCGTCGCCGACTTGGGTGTCGGCCACGACAAGGCGGGCATCCGCCCCCGCCGCGGTGAGCAGCCCGCCGGTGGAGGCGGCCCGCAGGGCGATACGGTCGACGCCCTCCACGACGGTGGTCTCGCCGCCCCGCGCGCCGACCGCCGTACGCAGCCCGTCCGCGACGGTCAACCGGTAGGGCATCGTGCCGCTGTACCAGTCCTCGAAGAGGCTGTCGGCGAGCGGCCCGACGACCGCGATCCGCCGGCCGTCCGCGGCCAGCGGCAGCAGCGCGCGGTCCGGGTCGGCGGCGCCCGGCCCGTTCTTGAGCAGCACGATCGACTCGGTGGCGGCCCGCAGCGCGAGCGCCCGGTGCCCGGGCGAGTCCACGGCCTCCCAGCCGGTGTCCGCGTACGGCCCCTGGCCCGGGTCGAATTCGCCGAGGCGGAAGCGGATCGACAGCTGGCGGCGTACGGCCCGGTCGATGTCGGCCGCGGTGAGCAGCCCGCGTCCGAGGGCCTCGCTGATCCGGCCGAAGGTCGTGGCGGTGTCCTCGCCGTGGTCGGTGAAGGAGTCGATGCCGGCCTTGAGCGCGGCGGCGTGCGAGGCGGCGTGGTCCTCGAAGTAGTGCTCGGGGTCGACCAGGTTGGAGGGCGCCTCGGCGTCGCTGACCACGAACAGCTCGTGCCCGGTGGGCTCGGCCCAGCGCCGCAGCTCGCTCTCCAGCAGCGGACTGACGTGGCAAGGGCGGCCGTTGACCAGGTTGTACGCGGCCATCACGCCGGTGGCCGAGCCCGTGGCGACGGCCTGCCGGAAGGCCGCGAGGTCGTACTCGTGCAGCACGCGCGGGCGCACGCCCGAGGACGTGGTGGTGCGGTCGTCCTCGTTGTTGTAGGCGAGGAAGTGCTTGAGGATCGGGGCGGTGCGCAGCCGCTCCGGGTCGTCGCCCGACATGCCGCGGCAGAAGGCGTCCCCGAGGCGGGCTGACAGCAGCGCGTCCTCGGAGTAGCCCTCCTCGTTGCGGCCCCAGCGCGGGTCGCGCAGCAGATTCACCACCGGCGCCCACGCCTGGAGGCTGTGCCGGCCGGCGCCGAGGGCGGGCGCCCGGTGGTGGTGGAAGGCCCGCAGTTCGGTCGAGGTGGCGGTGCCGACCGCGTGCAGCAGTTCGTCGTCCCAGGTCGCGCCGAGGCCGACGGCCTGCGGGAAGGTGGTCGCGGGGCCGAGCCATCCGACGCCGTGCAGCGCCTCGGTGCCGGTGCGGAAGGGCCGCACGCCGAGCCGCGGCACCGCGGGTCCGTACTGGTGCAGCATCGCGATCCGCTCGGCGGGCGTGAGCCGGGACAGCAGATCGTCGACGCGCTCGCCCAGCGGGAGGGCGGGATCGCGGAACGGCGGCTGGTCCGCCGGCGGCTCGGCTGGCAGCTCGGCGGGCACGGAGACGGTACTCACAGCGGGAAACCCCTTGCAGAGTGCGGCGGTTGGCCGGTGTCGGGCACGGGCGGTACATGGCGGGATAGGGCGTGGCGTGGCAGGTCGTGCCACGCCGTGGCGGGTCGTGGGCGAGTGCGGTGCGGTACGCGGCGGGTGCGGGGCCGGACGCGGCGCGTACGGGACCGGTCCGACGGTGGCGTACGCACCGACTGGTGAAACGCTTCGACGCTGACATGTGGATCGTGGCCGTGTCAACCGCGTCACCAGGAGCGATCGTTCGCCGGACGGAGATCCACCCCGCGCCGTAACTGCGGCCTCTGAACAGGCAATACGTCACCATGCCCGGCTCAGCAGCACCCGACAAGTCTTTTTGCGCAACCCCTTGTCGAAGCGATAGCGCGTCGTTACTCTCGCGGCAACGTCGAAGCGCTTCGATTGATGCGGACGGCATCCGCCGCTGCGACGCCCAGGACTTCTCCCACCTGCACGACGCTCGTCACGGAACCTCACAGGCGAAGGGCCGCCCCATCATGAGCATCGAGTTGAACCGCAGATCCTTTGTGAACGGCGCGGTCGCCGTCGCCGGAGCTGCCGCCGTGTCCCCGCTGCTCGCAGCATGCGGCGGGGGCGGCAGCAGCAAGCGGAAGGGCGGCACGAACACCAAGAAGGGCACCGCCTCCGCCCTGCCGAGCTACGTGCCGAACAATGCCGTGCGGGCCGATATCGCCTCGACCAGCGGTGCGGGCAGCTCGCTGACCGACCCGGGATTCCTCAAGTACCCGGCGAGCCCGGTCAAGTCGGTGGCCGCGGTCCCGGGCGCGGGCGGCCACTACACCGCGGTGACGCCGCTGTGGGGCACCATTCCGGATCCGGGCAACAGCTTCTACGACGCCATGAACAAGGCCCTGGGCGCGACGTTGACCATGAAGCCCGCCAACGGGAACACGTACAACACCTCTATCTCGACCCTCACCGCCGCACGCAAGCTTCCCGACTGGGTGCAGTTGCCCGGCTGGTGGAACGCGAACTTCAACGTGGGCGCCCTGTGCGGCACCCAGCTCGCGGACCTCACCCCGTACCTGGCGGGCGACAAGGTCAAGAAGTACCCCAACCTGGCCGCGCAGCCCACCGGGGCGTGGACGGCCGGGATCTGGGAGGACAAGCTCTACGGCATACCGACCTTCGCCAGCGGCTTCGCCCTGCCGGGGCAGTACTACTACCGCGGCGACGTCTTCGAGTCCCAGGGCATCAACGCCGACGATGTGAAGTCCTGCGACGACTTCCTGGCCCTGGGCGCGGAGTTGACCAGCGCCAAGTCCAACGTGTGGGCCTTCGACGACATGTGGGCTTACATCTTCCAGATGTTCGGCTTCTCGCAGAAGTTCACCGTCACGGGCGGCAAGCTGGTGCACAAGTACGAGCAGCCGGAATTCATCGAGGCGCTCAACTGGTGCTACAAGCTGGCCAAGTCGGGCTACGTCCACCCCGACGCGCTGGCCGGCAACAACAACGACGCCAAGACCCGCTTCTACGCGGGCAAGGTGCTGATCACCGCCGACGGCCAGGGCGCCTGGAACGAGGCGGACGCGCAGGCCGGGCTCGCCGCGGACAAGGCCTACCGGCGGGCGTCCTTCAAGCCCTTCTCGGCGGACGGCACCTCGGCCCCCAAGCTCTTCCTCAACGCGTCCGCGGGGATGTACAGCTACCTCAACATCAAGCTCAAGCCGGCCCAGATCGAGGAGTGCCTCAGGATCGCCGACTATCTGGCGGCCCCCTACGGCAGCGCCGAATACACCCTGGTCAACTACGGCGTCGAAGGCGTCGACTACACCATGGGCGCCAACGGTCCGACGCCCACCAAGTCGGGCATCGCCAATGTCCAGGCGCAGACCTATCCCTTCCTGGCCACCCCGGTCAACGTGATCTCGAACCCGGACTTCCCGCAGCTCACCAAGGACCGCTGCGCGTGGAATTCGGCCGCCGCCGCATACGCGTACAAGCCGGTGTTCTGGAACATGAACATCACCGTGCCCAAGCGCTACGCGACCGCCGACGCGGGCCAGGCCGTCGAGGACACCATCAAGGACGTCTACCACGGCATCAAGCCGGTCTCCTCCTTCCAGGACGCGCTCAGCACCTGGAAGGGCAGCGGCGGCGGCGACGCCCTCGTCCAGTGGTACCAGACCGCCGTCATGGACAAGCTCGGCACCGGTCAGTAGGCCAGGCCGGAACGCCGCAGAGGAGGAACAATGGCGTCGACCGTCGCCGAACAGGGCGAGGACGAGGACGAGCAGGACCGGCGGGGAGAAGCGGCCGGCGACGGCGGTACAGCGGTGAGCGGTACGGCGGCGGGCGGGCGGGCCGCCGAGCGGCGGATCAGCTGGCGGATCCGGCTGCGCCGGGACAAGTCGCTGATCCTGATGACGCTGCCCGCCGTGGCGCTGCTGCTGGTCTTCAACTACCTGCCGATGGTCGGCACCATCACCGCCTTCCAGTACTACGACCCGCTGGACGGGATCACCAACAGCGAGTGGGCGGGGCTGGCCAACTTCCGCCAGCTGTTCGGCGATCCGCTGTTCTGGCACGCGATGGAGAACACCCTCTACATCAGCGCGGTCCAGCTGGTGCTGTTCTTCCCGGTCCCGATCCTGCTGGCGCTGCTGCTCAACTCGGTGCTCAACTCCCGCATCAGATCGCTGATCCAGGCGATCACCTTCCTTCCGCACTTCTACTCCTGGGTGCTGGTCGTCACCCTCTTCCAGCAGATGATCGGCGGCGCGGGCCTGCTCAACCAGTTCCTGCGCGAACACAACGCCGGCACCTGGGACTTCATGACCGATCCGCACACCTTCTCGCTGCTGGTCACCTCGCAGGTGGTCTGGAAGGACGCCGGCTGGGGGATCATCGTCTTCCTCGCCGCGCTGTCCGCGATCGACCAGAACCTCTACGAGGCCGCGGCGGCCGACGGAGCCGGGCGCTGGCGGCGCATGTGGCACATCACGCTGCCCGGCATGCGCGGGGTGATCGTGCTGATGCTGGTGCTGCGGCTGGGCAACGCGCTGTCGGTCGGCTTCGAGCAGCTGCTGATCCAGCGGTTCGCCGTCGGGCACGACGCCGCCGACGTCCTGGACACCTTCTCCTTCTACTACGGCATCGGCACCCAGAACTACAGCTACGGAGCTGCCGCGGGCATCTTCAAGAGCGTCATCTCACTGCTGCTGATCTGGGGCGCCAACAAGCTGGCCCACCGCTTCGGCGAGGACGGACTGTACCGGAAATGACCACCCTCACCGCACCCCCCGCCCGCGGGCGCAGCCGTCCGCGCAACCCCAACCGCCCGGCCTGGGAGGAGCCGCCCACCGCGGTCGGCCAGACCGCCAAGGGGCTCACCCTCGGCACAGTGGTGCTGCTCATCATCGTCCCGGTCTACTGCGTGGTGCTGACCAGCGTCTCGACCCCCGGCGCGATCAACCGGGCCGGCGGCCTGGTCATCGTCCCCGACGGCATCACCTTCGACCCGTACAGCACCATGCTCAGCGGCGGCCCGGTCCGGCGGGCGCTGCTGGTCACCTTCGGCATCACCGCGGTCGGCACCATCCTGTCGATGGTCGTCTCGGTGCTGTGCGCCTACGGCCTGTCGCGCTCCCGGTCGCTCGGCCACCGCTTCCTGCTGATGGTCCTGGTCGTCACGATGTTCGTCAGCGGCGGCCTGATCCCGACCTTCCTGGTGGTCAGCGAGCTGGGCGGCTACGGGAAGTACTGGTCGCTGATCCTGCCGAGCGCGGTGAGCGTCTTCAACATCCTGGTCCTGCGCGGCTTCTACTCCAGTACGGCCGCCGAACTCATCGACGCGGCACGGATGGACGGCGCGAGCGAGTGGCGCATCCTGTGGTCGGTGGTGCTGCCCACCTCGCGCGCCGTCACCGCGGTGATCACCCTCTTCTACGCGGTCGGCTACTGGAACACCTTCTTCAACGTGATGCTCTACCTGCCGACCGACAGCCAGAAGTGGCCACTGCAGTACGTGCTGTACGAATACGTGAACCTGGGTATGAACATGCCGGGTCAGGTGAATTCGGGGTTCGGTGTGTCGGGCCACTCGCAGACGGCACCGCTGTCGCTGCAGATGGCGGTCGTGGTGATCACACTGCTTCCGATCATGCTGGTCTTCCCGTTCATGCAGAAGCACTTCGCGAAGGGCATGCTTACCGGGGCGATCAAGGGGTGACCGCGGTCCGCGAAGCCGCGGACCGCCATACGGACAGGGCCGGTCCCGCACGCCCATCCCCCGCTGCGTGACGGGACCGGCC
>NZ_JAJSYW010000142.1:0-18233 GCF_036815005.1 Streptomyces sp. IBSBF 2435
CGCGGGTGACGGGGCCGCCGGCCGCCGGCTTGGGTGCCGGGGCAGCGGGACGGGCCGGCGCACCCGGGGTGGGGGCCGGCCTGGCGGGGACGCTCTTGCGCGGCGCCCCGGGCTTCGCAGCGGACTTGCCGGCGCTGCCGCCGGCCGGTCCCTGGAATGCGTCGGTCAACTTGCGAACTACCGGCGCCTCGATCGTCGAGGACGCCGAACGGACGAACTCACCGAGTTCTTGGAGCTTGGCCATGACGACCTTGCTCTCAACTCCCATCTCTTTGGCGAGTTCGTAGACCCGGACCTTAGCCACTTCGCTCCTTTTAGGTCCGGGGTGATCGTCCGCCGGACCGTCGCTACTTCATGGGCGTACTCATCGCGTACTCATCGAGTGCTCATCGCAATCTCGACCTACTTCCATCTCGCGAGGTACCTGATCGCACGGGATGATCCGTGCCGTACTTCTTCGTGCCTTCTTACGGGGCTGCCTGCTGCTCGACAAACCGGCGCACTTCCGCGGTATCGGGCGCCACCGCCGGGCCTCGGAAGGCCCGGCCGAACGCCCGGCGGCGGACCGCCAGGTCGAGGCAGGCAAGGGCGGGATGCAGATATGCGCCCCGACCGGGCAGCGTACCGCGATGATCGGGGACACAGGCATCCCCATTCATCACCACACGCAGCAGATCGCTCTTGGCCGCTCGCTGACGGCAGCCCACGCACGTACGCTCCGGGCATGCTGGTGGCAGCGTCCGACCAGACACTCTCAGTCTACCTCCCCGCGCGGACCTCACTCCTTCGAGTGTGCCGACGCACGGTCGTTCGTTTCATGTCAGCCGGAAATTCGGCCACTCATAGGTACGGTTTCAGCCTTCCGGACGCGCCTGCACCGGTGAGTGCGGGCCGGCGGGGGCGTGCTCGGTGCCCTCGGTGTCGGGGCGGATGTCGATCCGCCACCCGGTGAGCCGGGCGGCGAGCCGGGCGTTCTGCCCCTCCTTGCCGATGGCCAGCGACAGCTGGTAGTCCGGCACCGTGACCCGGGCGGAGCGGGCACCCGCGTCCACCACGTCGACCCGGGAAACCCGGGCGGGCGACAGCGCGTTCGCCACCATCTCGGCCGGGTCGTCCGACCAATCCACGATGTCGATCTTCTCGCCGTGCAGCTCCGCCATGACCGCCCGCACCCGGGCGCCCATCGGTCCGATGCACGCACCCTTGGCGTTGAGCCCGGAGCGGGCCGACCTGACCGCGATCTTGCTGCGGTGGCCCGCCTCGCGGGCGATCGCCTCGATGACGACCGAGCCGTCGGCGATCTCCGGCACTTCGAGCGCGAAGAGCTTCTTGACCAGGTTCGGGTGGGTGCGCGACAGCGTCACGGAGGGGCCGCGTACGCCCTTGGCGACCCGTACGACGTACGTACGCAGCCGTACGCCGTGCTTGTACTCCTCGCCGGGCACCTGCTCCTGCACCGGCAGGATGGCCTCCAGCTTGCCGATGTCGACCAGCACGTTCTTGGGGTCCTTGCCCTGCTGGACGACGCCGGTCACGATGTCGCCCTCGCGGCCGGCGTACTCCCCGAAGGTGATGTCGTCCTCGGCGTCCCGCAGCCGCTGCAGGATCACCTGCTTGGCGGTGGACGCGGCGATCCGCCCGAAACCGGACGGCGTGTCGTCGAACTCGCGCGGCTCGGCGCCCTCGGCGACCTCGTCGGGGTCCTCGGTCGCCCACACCGTCACATGCCCGCTGGTGCGGTCCAGCTCCACCCTGGCGCGCCGGTGGCTGCCCGGCTCGCGGTGGTAGGCGATCAGCAGCGCCGACTCAATGGCCTCGACCAGCAGCTCGAACGAGATCTGCCGCTCCTGCACCAGACCCCGCAGGGCCTTCATGTCGATGTCCACGGCTACGCCTCCTTTGTGGTCTCGTCGATGTCGCTGCCGTCCATCTCGTCGTCTTCCACGTCGTCTTCCGTGCCGTCGTCAGGGAGGGCCTCGTCGTCCGGCTCGCCGGCCTTGCGGCTGAACTCGACCTCGACCCGGGCCTTCGCGATCTCCGTGAAGTCCGCGCGGGCGGGCTTGGGCTTGCGGCCCTTGACGCCCGGCACCTCCAGGTCGAGACCCGTCTCGTCCACCGCCATGATCCGTGCGATCAGCTCGCCGCGCTCCTTGAGCGCCAGCCTCACCAGCCGCCCGGAGTTGCGCCGGAAGTGCCGGGGCTCGGTCAGCGGCCGGTCGGTGCCCGGCGAGGTGACTTCGAGGACGTACTCCGTCTCGCCCATCACATCCGAGTCGTCCAGCGCCTGGGACACCGCGCGGCTCACCGCGGCCACGGTGTCCAGCTGCACGCCGTCCTCGGCGTCCACCACGACCAGCAGCTGGCGCCGCCGGCCCGACGCGGTCAGCGTGACGTCCTCCAGGTCGAGACCGGCCTTGCCGACAAGCGGCTCAAGCAGCGCGCGCAGCCTCTCGCTCTGGGTGGTGCTCATCCGGGTGACTCCTCGGCCGCGTGTGCTGTTGTGGTGGAAGGTCGCGTGTAAGGGCAAGGCTACCCGAGCCGGGGCAGGGCGCCGCGCCACTCCGGACCCGTAAACTCCCCCCATGATCCCGGAGGCGGCCGCTCGGCTGAGCAGGCGGAGTGTGGTGGCGGCAGCGGTCGCGGCGGTCGGCGCCGGGTGCGCGAAGGACGCTGACGGACCGTCCGGCGGGCCGTCGGACAAGGCCCCCGCGTCGCTCCCCGGGGTCGCGGAGCAGGCGCAGGCGGTGCGCGACAGCACGGATCTGATCGGGCGTTACGACGCCGCCGCGGCCGCGCACCCCTCGCTCGCCGCCCGGCTGCGGCCGCTGCGGGCCGAGGTCGTCCGGCACATCGAGGCCTTCGGCGGCAAGGCGCCCAGCGCGCCCGTCCCGGCGGCGACCGCGGCCCCGGCCACCACCGCGAAGACGCTGGCGGCACTCGCCGCCGCGGAACGCTCCCTGGCCGACCGCAGGGCCGCCACCGTACTGACCGTGCCCGGCGGGCTGGCCCGGCTGATGGCCTCGGTCGCGGCGGCCGGCGCGGGCCATGCCGCACTTCTCGGCACCCGGGCCGGCGGGCGGCCGACGAGCGAGGGGACGGACGGGGCATGAACGCGGTCATCGACGCGGTGCAGGCGGCGCTCGCCGCCGAGCACGCCGCGGTGTACGGCTACGGGGTCGTCGGCGGCCACCTGACCGGCGGCAGGCAGACCGAGGCGCAGCAGGGCTACGACGCCCACCGTGCGCGCCGCGACAGCCTGGCGCGTACCGTCGCCGACCTCGGTGCGTCCCCGGTGACCACCGCGGCCGGCTACGAGCTGCCCTTCGCCGTCTCCGACGCGGCGGCCGCGGAACGGCTCGCGGCGTACGTCGAGGAGCGGGTGGCGGGCGCCTACGGCGACGTGGTGCGCAGTGCGATCGGTGACCTGCGGCGGGACGCGGCCGGTGCGATGCGGGACGCGGCGGTGCGGGCGGTGCGATGGCGCGGCGGCAGCGTAGCCTTCCCGGGTCTGGCGGAGTTCGGCTGAACGTCGCCGCCGGGCGCCGGGAGCCGCACGGAGGGCAGGGCAGGCGATGGGTTCAGCAGCGCACCTCGAACCGCCCGAGCGGCTGGTCCGCAGCGTCACCGCCTGGGAGGGCGAGGCGGGCCTGGCGTGGCTGGCGCGGCTGCCCGGCCGGGTGGCGGACTGCCTGGAGCGCTGGGAGCTGACCGCCGAGCGGGTCGTCGCGGCGGGCGGCCGGATCAGCATGGTCGTGCTGGTCCGCACGGCCGGCGGCGAGCCCGCGGTGCTCAAGGTCGGCATGGTCAACCAGGAGACGGAGCAGGAGCACGCGGCGCTCGCCCACTGGGGCGGGCGCGGCGCGGCCCGGCTGCTGCGGGCGGAGCCGGCCGAGGGCGCGATGCTGCTGGAGCGGCTGCGCGCGGACATCTCGCTGCGCTCGCTGGCCGAGGCCAAGGCGATGCTGGAGGCCGAGGCGGTGCTCCAGCGGCTGTGGGTGCCGCCGGCCGGTGACCACCCCTTCCGCACGGTCGCCGCTGCGACCGGCGGGCAGGCCGCGCTGCTGCGGGAGCTGCGTACGGCGGCCGGCGCGGCGGACGCCGGGCCGCTGATCGACGAGGCGCTCGCGGCGCGGGCCGAACTGGCGGACTCGGCCGCCTCGGTGGAGAGCGTTCTGCTGCACGGCGACTACCACCACGGCAATGTGCTGGCGGGCGAGCGGATGCCGTGGCTGGCGATCGACCCCAGGCCGCTGGTCGGGGAGCGGGCGTACGACCTGGCGTGGCTGACCAGGGACCGGCTCTCGACGCTGGTGGCGCAGCCCGGTGCGCGGGCCGCCGCCAGGCGGCGGATCGCGAAGCTCGCCGAGGCGCTGGACGTGGACGCCGCCCGGCTGCGCGGCTGGGCGGTCTTCCGCGCGGTGGAGGCGGGCGTCCGGTACGTGTCGGCGGGCCGGCGCGAGGACGGCGAGCTGCTGCTGGAGTTCGCGAGCTGGCTGTAGCCGCCCCGCGGTCAGCGCAGCAGGGGCAGCGGGGCGCCCATCACCGCGTACGGCCGGGAGGCGCTGGGGAAGTGGACCGGGCGGGCCAGGTCGCGGTAGCCCAGCGCGTGGTAGAGCCG
Source organism: Streptomyces sp. IBSBF 2435 (assembly GCF_036815005.1). Lineage (NCBI taxonomy): Bacteria > Bacillati > Actinomycetota > Actinomycetes > Kitasatosporales > Streptomycetaceae > Streptomyces > Streptomyces sp. IBSBF 2435. Next base: position 4,619 of record NZ_JAJSYW010000142.1, read on the forward strand.
CCTGGCGGGGGTGTCGCCGTCGATCGCGGACAGGATGCTGCGCGGCTCCGCGGCGGTGTCGGTGATCGCGGTGATCAGCCGGCGGCCGATGCCGCGGCTCTGGAAGTCGGGCAGCACATGCAGTTCGGTGATCACGAAGGACTCGTCGAGCCAGCCGTCGTTGCCCTCCCGGCGCAGGTACGGCTGCACGACGCTGGACCACCAGTGCGTACGGTCGTTGGGCAGCCCGTACACGAAGCCGACCAGCCGCCCGTCCTCGGTCCACGCGGCCAGCGCCCGCGCCCCGGGACAGGCCAGATGCCGCAGGACGATCTGCCGCCTGATCGCCACTTCCTCGGGTCCGAGCCCGAAGGCGAGTGCCTGTACGGCGAGCGCCTCATCGACATGCGCGGCAAGATCGCTCGTCCCGACCACCACGTTCTCCATGGGCGGCGACATTACTGCCTTTCTCGGTCCGCCCGGATCGGTGTCCGGGGCGGTGGCGGCGGGGTGCGGTGCCCGGGGCGGCCGGGGTTCAGAACAGGACCGACATGAAGGCGCCGACCTCGGTGAAGCCCACCCGCTGGTAGGCGGCGCGGGCCGGGGCGTTGAAGTCGTTGACGTAGAGGCTGACCACCGGGGCGACGTCGCGCAGGGCGTAGTGGAGCACGGCGGCCATGCCGGACTCGGACAGCCGGCGGCCGCGGTGGGAGGGGGCGACCCAGACGCCCTGGATCTGGCAGGTGTGGCGGGTGACGGCGCCGATCTCCGCCTTGAAGACCACCTCGCCGTCCTCGATGCGGGCGAACGCCCGCCCGGTGGAGACGAGTTCGGCGACCCGGGCCTGGTAGAGCAGGCCGCCGTCGCCGGCCAGCGGCGAGACGCCGACCTCCTCGGTGAACATCGCCACGCAGGCCGGCATGATCACCTCCATCTCGTCCTTGCGGACCCGCCGGACCCGGGGGTCGGGCGCGATGTCGGCGGGCAGGGCGCGGGTGGTCATCAGCGGCTGGTGGCGGCGGACCTCTCGGGCGGGTCCCCAGTGCGGTTCGAGCCGGGCCCACAGGTCGGCGGTGGCGTCGGCGGGGCCGACGATGGACGAGCAGCGGCGACCCGACCTGCGGGCGCGTTCCGCGAAGGCGCTGACCGCCTCGGGGGTGGCGCAGATCGGTACGAGGTTGGCGCCGGCGTAGCACAGCGAGGTGAGCCGGCCGGCCGCGTACCAGCCCCACATCTCGCCGCCGAGCCGCCACGGGTCGAGTCCGGCGACATTGACCCGGGAGGTGACGAACGCGTTGGCGACCGGGTCGCTGTGCAGGACGGCCAGCGCCGCGTCGAGATCACCGGGTTCGAGGACGCGGGCAGTCGAGTGGGTCAGCACGTGGACGCCTCACCGTTTTCGCCTTCTGGGCCGCTCGTGCAGGCGGGGAATGGACTGGGCACTCTACCTCGCACGGGCGTGCCACGCCCCGCACCCGTCGATACCGGGCCCGGGGCGGGACGGGAACGCGCCGGTCAGGAGATGCTCACCTGGGGTTCACCGGAGGCCACTCCGTCCTTCTCCATCTGCTCGGCGAGCTTGAGCGCCTCCTCGATCAGCGTCTCGACGATCTTGGACTCGGCCACCGTCTTGATGACCTCGCCCTTGACGAAGATCTGCCCCTTGCCGTTGCCGGAGGCGACACCGAGGTCGGCCTCGCGGGCCTCGCCGGGGCCGTTGACGACGCAGCCCATGACGGCGACCCGCAGCGGCACCTCCATGCCCTCAAGACCGGCGGTGACCTGGTCGGCGAGCTTGTAGACGTCGACCTGGGCGCGGCCGCAGGACGGGCAGGAGACGATCTCCAGGCGGCGCTGCCGCAGATTCAGCGACTCCAGGATCTGGATGCCGACCTTGACCTCCTCGGCGGGCGGCGCCGAGAGGGAGACGCGGATGGTGTCGCCGATGCCCTCGGCGAGCAGCGCGCCGAAGGCGACGGCGGACTTGATGGTGCCCTGGAAGGCGGGGCCCGCCTCGGTCACCCCGAGGTGCAGCGGGTAGTCGCACTTCTGGGCGAGCAGCCGGTAGGCGTTGACCATCACGACCGGGTCGTTGTGCTTGACCGAGATCTTGATGTCGCGGAAGCCGTGCTCCTCGAACAGCGACGCCTCCCACAGCGCGGACTCGGCCAGCGCCTCGGGGGTGGCCTTGCCGTACTTCTCCAGCAGGCGGCGGTCGAGCGAGCCGGCGTTGACGCCGATCCTGATCGGGATGCGCGCGTCGGAGGCGGCCTTGGCGATCTCCCGCACCTTGTCGTCGAACTGTTTGATGTTGCCCGGATTGACCCGGACCGCGGCGCAGCCGGCGTCGATCGCGGCGAAGACGTACTTCGGCTGGAAATGGATGTCCGCGATGACCGGGATCTGGGACTTCCTGGCGATCGTGGAAAGAGCGTCCGCGTCGTCCTGCGTCGGGCAGGCGACCCGGACGATCTGGCAGCCGGAAGCGGTCAGCTCGGCGATCTGCTGGAGGGTGGCGCCGATGTCGGAGGTGCGCGTGGTGGTCATGGACTGGACGGACACCGGGGCGTCGCCGCCGACGGCGACAGTTCCCACCTGGATCTGACGGCTCTTGCGGCGTTCGGCGAGCTTGGTCGGAACATCCGGCATACCGAGCGAAATCGCGGTCATCTGCGTGGCTTCCCCAAGGTGTGACACAAGTCCCGGCGTGGGCGGGCTCCGCTTCGAGGTTACGGCACCCGCCCCACGTCTCTCACTCGGCTCAGGGCATTACGAGCTGAGTTTGACCGGGTTGACCACGTCGGCGATCAGCACGAGCAAAGTGAAGGACACAAAGATTCCGGCCACGATATAGGCGACCGGCATGAGCTTGGCCACGTCGAAGGGTCCGGGGTCGGGCTTGCGGAAGACCCGGGCCGTGTGCCGCCTGAACGACTCCCACAGCGCGCCGGCCACATGGCCGCCGTCCAGCGGCAGCAGCGGCAGCATGTTGAAGAGGAACAGCGACAGGTTGAAGCCCGCGACGAGCATCACCATGGTGGCGATCCGGTCGATGGCCGGCTCCTGGAGCGAGAAGACCTCGCCGCCGACGCGGGCGGCCCCGACCACGCCCATCGGGGAGTCCGCCTTGCGGGGGGCGCCGTCGAAGGTGGCCCGCCACAGGTCGGGGATGCGCTGCGGCAGCCGCAGCAGCGAGTCGACGCCCTGCCGTGCCATGTCGCCCATGTGGCTGACCGAGCTGGTGAAGCCCAGCGGCTCGATGTGGCTGGCCGGGCTGAAGCCGAGGAAGCCGGCGGTCACGGTGCCGTCCTGCACGTCGCCGTGGCTGTCGGTCTTCGCTACGACGTTGGTGGTGATCACCGGGTGCAGGGTGACCTGACGGCCGTTGCGCTCCACCACGATGGTGGCGGGGCCCGCGCCGGTCCTGATGTCCTTGGACAGCTCGGCCCAGTCCTTGACCGGGCGGCCGTTGAATTCCAGGAACTTGTCGCCGGGCAGGAAGCCTGCGGACTTGGCGGGTGCGACGGGGTCGGCGGCCAGGCAGGGGTTGTCCGGGTTGCGCTTGGCGGTGTCGGCCTGCGAGATCACGCAGTCGCTGACCGAGCTGACCACCGTGGTCTGCTTGGCGATGCCGATGCCCATGAAGACGGCGAGCGCCAGCGCGAAGGCCAGGATCAGGTTCATGAAGGGTCCGGCGAACATCACGATGACGCGCTTCCACGGCTTGCGCGTGTAGAACAGCCGCGTCTCGTCGCCCGGTTGCAGCTCCTCGAACGCGGCGGAGCGGGCGTCCTCGATCATGCTGCGCCACGGCGAGGTGGAGCGGGCGGTGATCCGGCCGTCCTCGCCGGGCGGGAACATCCCGATCATGCGGATGTAGCCGCCGAGCGGGATGGCCTTGAAGCCGTATTCCGTGTCGCCCTTCTTGCGGGACCACACGGTCGGGCCGAACCCCACCATGTACTGCGGCACGCGGATCTTGAACAGCTTGGCCGTGGAGAGGTGGCCCAGCTCGTGCCAGGCGATGGAGACCATCAGGCCCACGGCGAAAACCACTATGCCGAGGACCGTCATGAGAGCGGTCATACCCCTGTTGCCTCCGAAGTCCGGGCCAGTTCCACGGCCCGGGCGCGTGCCCAGGCCTCCGCTTCGAGGACGTTCTCGACCGTCAGCGAAGTTCCCGAGTCGGGTGTGCCGTGCTCCTCGACGACCTTCGCGACGGTGTCCACGATCCCGGTGAACGGCAGCCGGCCGGCGAGGAAGGCGTCGACGCACTCCTCGTTGGCGGCGTTGAACACCGCGGGTGCGGTGCCCCCGAGGCTACCCACATGGCGGGCCAGTGCGACCGACGGGAAGGCGTCCTCGTCCAGCGGGAAGAACTCCCATGTCGACGCCTTCGACCAGTCGAAGGCCGGTGCGGCGTCCGGCACCCGGTCGGGCCAGCCCAGGCCCAGGGCGATCGGCATCCGCATGTCGGGCGGGCTGGCCTGCGCAATTGTGGAGCCGTCGACGAATTCCACCATGGAGTGGATGTACGACTGGGGGTGGACGACGACCTCGATCCGGTCGAAGGGGACGTCGTAGAGCAGATGCGCCTCGATCACCTCAAGGCCCTTGTTGACGAGGGTCGCGGAGTTGACGGTGATGACCGGACCCATGGCCCAGGTGGGGTGGGCGAGCGCGTCGGCGGGTGTGACCGCCTCCAGTTCCGCCCTGCTGCGGCCGCGGAAGGGGCCGCCGGAGGCGGTGACGAGCAGCTTGCGCACCTCTTGGCGGCGGCCGCCCAGCATCGCCTGGAAGAGGGCGGAGTGCTCGGAGTCGACGGGCACGATCTGGCCGGGCCTGGCGAGCGCCTTCACCAGGGGCCCGCCGACGATCAGCGACTCCTTGTTGGCCAGGATCAGCACCCGGTCGGCCCGCAGCGCGGCGAGCGTCGGCCGCAGCCCGATCGAGCCGGTGATGCCGTTGAGCACGGAGTGGCATTCGAGTGCCGCGGCCTCGGTGGCGGCCTCGGGTCCCGCGATGATCCCGGGCAGCGCGGCACCCGGCCCGTACAGAGCCGTGAGCGCCTCGCGCAGCGGGCCGACGGCGGCCTCGTCGGCGACGGCGACCGTCCGTACCCGCAGCTGGTGGGCCTGCTCGGCGAGCAGGGCGACCCGGCCGCCGGCCGCGGAGATCGCGGTGACGCGGAAGCGGTCCGGGTTGCGCAGCACCACGTCGATGGCCTGGGTGCCGATCGAGCCGGTCGAGCCGAGGATCACGATGTCTCGGGGGCCGTCCGCCGGGGCGTTGGTGGCGTACGGGCGGTAGTGCGGGTCTGCGAGGGCATCCGTCATGGGGCCATTGTGTCGTGCGGAAGCCGTGCGCCGTCCACTGCCCCGCACAGGCTGTGGACGGCGCGCAGGCGGTCCTGCTCAGTGCACGGGTCGGTGCACGTCGGCGCTCTTGGAGGGGCCGGGCTCGGTCTCGGCGATCCAGGGGCCGTCCCTGCTGGGGTCGACGATGCCCGCTTCCAGCCACTGGGTGTCGCCGCGGAGCACCGCCTCGGTCAGTGCCCGGTCGGCGCTGTCGGTGTTGGTCCACAGCCGGGCGAACAGCTCGTCGGTGCGCACCCGCGCCTGCCGGCAGAAAGTGTCGGCGAGCCGGCGCGCCTGCGGGCCGTGGTCACTGCCGGCCGCGAGGTGCTGGGCGCGCACGCAGGCGGCGCTCATCGCGAACAGCTCGGCGCCGATGTCCACGATGCGGGCCAGGAAGTTCTGCTTGGTCTCCATCCGGCCCTGCCAGCGCGACATGGCGTAGAAGGTGCAGCGGGCGAGCTTGCGCGCGCTGCGCTCGACATAGCGCAGGTGCGGGGCGAGGCCGTCGAATTCGGCGTACGCGTTCGGCAGCTGCCCGGGTCCCGCGACGAGCTTGGGCAGCCACTTGGCGTAGAAACCGCCGGCCTTGGCGCCCGCCTTGGCCTTGTCGCCGAGCGAGGCGTCCGGGTCGATGAGGTCGCCGGCCACCGACAGGTGGGCGTCGACGGCCTCCCGGGCGATCAGCAGGTGCATGATCTCGGTGGAGCCCTCGAAGATCCGGTTGATCCGCACGTCGCGCAGCAGCTGCTCGGCGGGTACGGCCCGCTCGCCGCGGGCGGCCAGCGAGTCGGCGGTCTCGAAGCCCCGGCCGCCGCGGATCTGGACCAGCTCGTCGGCGATCCGGCAGGCGGCCTCGGAGCCGTAGAGCTTGGCGAGGGCGGCCTCGATCCGGATGTCGTTGCGCTCCTCGTCGGCCATCTGCGAGGACAGGTCGAGCACGGCCTCCAGCGCGAAGGTGGTGGCGGCGATGTAGGCGATCTTGGCGCCGACGGCCTCGTGCTCGGCGATCGGCTTGCCCCACTGCTCGCGGGCCGCGGACCATTCCCTGGCGATCTTCAGGCACCACTTGGCGGCGCCGACGCAGCCCGCGGGCAGCGAGAGGCGGCCGGTGTTGAGGGTGGTCAGGGCGATCTTCAGGCCCGCGCCCTCGGGGCCGATCCGGTTCGCGGCCGGGACGCGCACCTGGTGGAAGCGGGTGACGCCGTTCTCCAGGCCGCGCAGGCCCATGAAGGCGTTGCGGTTCTCGACGGTGATGCCCTCGCTCCCGGCCTCGACCACGAAGGCGCTGATGCCGCCCTTGCGGCCCTCCGAGGCGGGCACCCGGGCCATCACGACCAGCAGGTCGGCGATGACGCCGTTGGTGGTCCACAGCTTCACGCCGTCCAGCACGTAGCCGTCGCCGTCGGGGACCGCGGTGGTGGCCAGCCGGGCGGGGTCGGAGCCGACGTCGGGCTCGGTGAGCAGGAAGGCGCTGATGTCGGTACGGGCGCAGCGCGGCAGGAACGCCTGCTTCTGCTCGTCGGTGCCGAACATCTTCACCGGCTGCGGCACACCGATCGACTGGTGCGCGGACAGCAGCGCGCCGACCGCGGGGCTCGCGGTGCCGACCAGGGCGAGCGCCTTGTTGTAGTACACCTGGGTGAGGCCGAGACCGCCGTAAGCGGGGTCGATCTTCATCCCGAGGGCGCCCAGCTCCTTCAGGCCCACGATCGTCTCGTCCGGGATGCGTGCCTCGCGGTCGATCCTGGCGCCGTCGATCGAGGTCTCGCAGAACTCCCGCAGCCGGGCGAGGAACTCCTCGCCCCTGGCGACGGCTTCCGGCGCCGGGAGCGGGTGCGGGTGGATCAGGTCGAGGCGGAAGCGGCCGAGGAAGAGCTCCTTGGCGAAACTCGGCCGGTGCCAGTCCCGCTCACGGGCGGCCTCGGCCACCTGGCGTGCCTCGCGTTCGGAGACCTTGCGTGTTGCGACGGGTGCGGACACGGTTGCGTCACCTCCGGGTAGCCGGCTACTGACCGGTGCTACCAGTCCGTACTACCCGATTTCCGCCGACCCCACCAGACGAGTCGTCAGCGCTCGGCCCGCGGCGGCGGGCCGTGGGCCGCGGCGGGCGGTCACTCGCCGGGACCGGAGGTCACAGGTCGAGGCCGGTGAGCACCAGGACGCGCTCGTAGGTGTAGTCGTCCATCGCGTACTTCACGCCCTCGCGCCCGGTTCCGGAGTCCTTGACCCCGCCGTAGGGCATCTGGTCGGCGCGGTAGGAGGGCGCGTCGCCGATGACCACACCGCCGACCTCCAGCTCGCGGTGGGCGCGGAAGGCCAGTTGCAGATCGTGGGTGAAGACGCCGGTCTGCAGGCCGAAGCGGGAGTCGTTGACGGCCGCGAAGGCCTCCTCGGCGCCGTTGACCCGATGCAGTGACAGGACCGGGCCGAAGGCCTCCTCGGTGGCCAGCGCCGCGTCGGCGGGCAGGTCGGCCAGCACGGTCGGGGCGTAGGTCGCCCCGTCGCGGGTCCCGCCGGCCAGCAGCTTGGCTCCCTTGCCGACGGCGTCGTCCACCCACTGCCCGACACGTATGGCGGCGGCTTCGCTGACCAGCGGGCCGACGTCGGTGGCGCCGTCCGCCGGGTCGCCAGTGACCTGCCCGCGGACCTTGGCGACGATGCGCTCGGCCAGGGCGTCGTATATTGCCGCGTCGGCGATGACCCGCTGCACCGAGATGCAGGACTGGCCGCCCTGGTAGTTGGCGAAGGTGGCGATCCGGCCGGCCGCCCAGTCCAGGTCGGCCTCCGAGGACCAGTCGGCGAGCACCACGGCCGCCGCATTGCCGCCGAGTTCGAGGGTGACGTGCTTGCGCGGCACCGAGTCGGCGATGGCGTGGCCCACGGTGTCGGAGCCGGTGAAGGAGATCACCGGCAGCCGCGGGTCCCGCACCAGCGCGGGCATCCGGTCGTTGGGCACCGGCAGCACGCTCCAGGAGCCGGCCGGCAGCCCCTCGGCCTCGGCCAGGATCTCGCCGAGCAGCAGCGCCGACAGCGGGGTCGCGGGGGCGGGCTTGAGGATGATCGGCACCCCGGCCGCGAGGGCCGGGGCGACCTTGTGCGCCACCAGGTTCAGCGGGAAGTTGAACGGTGCGATGCCCAGCACGGTGCCGCGCCCGAAGCGCCGGGTCAGCGCGAGCCGCCCCACCCCGCCCTGGTCGGTGTCCAGCCGCTGCATCTCGCCGGAATTGAAGCGGCGGGCCTCCTCGGCGGCCAGGCGGAAGACCGACACCGCACGGCCGACCTCGCCCCGCGACCACTTCAGCGGTTTGCCGTTCTCCGCGGTGATGAGCCGGGCGATCTCCTCGGCGCGCTCGGCCAGCCGCTTCGAGACGTGGTCGAGCGCGGCGGCCCGCACATGCGCGGGCGTCGCCGAGAACGCCGGCTCCGCGGCGACCGCCGCCGCGACCGCCTCCTCGACCTGCGCGTCGTCCGGCACGCTCACCCGGCCGACCAGGGCTCCGTCCCAGGGGCTCGTCACATCGAAGGAGTCCGTGCCGGTGGCCCGGCGGCCCGCCAGCCAGAACGCGTACGGAGCTGCGGTCGTCACGGGGGTTCCGCCCTTCTGTCGCGGGTGTCGCTCCCTGTCACGGTAGGCGCGGGCGGCGGCGCGGCACGTTGTCCACGGCGGAGTACGCGTACGCCCGCACGCTACGGAATGGCCAGCGCCGTCCTGCGCCCTTCCGGGGCCGTGAGAGCCGGAACCCGCACCCGGAGGCGGTCGCTGCCTCTATCCTGGCGCCCCGGCACGGGGAGGGGACGGGCGATGGCGCAGACGGTCACGATCGCACTGGACGACGGCTCGACGGTGGAGGCGGAGATCGTCGGCGAGGTGCCTTTCCAGCACCCCGACGAGACCGGCGCCTATGACGACATCGGCGTGCGCTCCCGGGCCGCCGCGATGGGCTCGGCGGTCACCCTGACGCTGGAAGGCGTGCGGGACACCGTACGCGGCATCGGCCGCTGGGCCGCACAGACCATCGCCGAGGGCGGCGCCGCGGGCTCCCCCGACGCCTTCGAGGTCGAGTTCGGCCTCAAGCTCGCCGTGAAGTCGGGCCAGCTGCTCGGCGTCATCGCCGAGGCCGGTACGGAGGCGGGGCTGACCGTACGGCTGTCCTGGGACCTCGCGGCCCGCCGCGCCGCCGCCCCCGCGCCTGCGCCCGACGCGGCGGCGCCGCCGGCGCCGTAAGGCGCTGTCCGCGGGGTGCCGGAGGCGGGCCTCGGGCCTGCGGCGGTGCGGCCGGGGGGTGATCCCAGCGCGTCTTCCGCGGCTGTCAGAGGCCGGACACGGTGGCGGCACGGCCGGTAAGGCGCAACGCGCCGTCCGCCGGTGTCAGGAGTGGGCCTCGGCCTCGGTCTTGATGGCCAGCCACAGCTCCATCCGGACGTCCGGGTCGTCCAGGGAGCGGCCGAGGATCTCCTCGACCCGCCGCATCCGGTAGCGCAGGGTGTGCCGGTGCACACCGAGGTCGGCCGCGGCGGCGTCCCACTGGCCGTGGTGCGACAGCCAGGCATGCAGCGAGGCGACCAGGTCGCCGCGCGAGGTGGCGTCGTGCTCGCGCAGCGGCCGCAGCAGGCCCTCGGCGAAGGCGCGCACGGCGTCCTCGGCCAGCAGCGGCACCACCGACCCGGCGCCGACCTCGCCGTGCTCGACCAGGTTGCGGTCCCTGCGGACCGCGACGGCCAGCGCCCGCTCGGCCTGCCGGTGCGCCTCGGGCACCTCCTCGGGTGGTACGGCCGCCGACAGCCCCGCGGCAAGCGTGTCCTCGGCCTCCGCCAGGTCGGCGGCGGCGGCCAGCGCGGTGGCGTCCTGGGCGGCCAGCACGACCAGCCGCGTACCGTCCTGGATCGCCAGCAGCGGGTCGCCCGAGCGGGCGGCGGCGGAGTCGACGCGCTCCGCCAGCCTCGCCAGCGCCTCGGGCCCGCGCTGGGCGTCCGAGGGCTCGGCGATCAGCACCCGCACCGGGTGGTCGAGCAGCGTGCGGTAGAGCGCGCCCGCCACACTGCGGGCGTGCCCGGTCTCACCGGCGAGCAGCATCCGCAGCAGCGCGGCGGCCAGCCGGGTGTGCGCGTCCTGGAGGGTGCGGGACTGCTCCAGCGACAGCGTCAGCAGGGCGACGGCGGCGTGCACGACGTAGCGCGCGGAGGTGTCGAGGCGCTCCTCGGTGCCGACCGCGAGATAGCCGCGCGGGCGGCGCCCGGTGCCCAGCGACTGGATCTCGACCCGGTCCTCGCTGCCCGCCCCGCCCGCGACGGCGGCGCCGGCCGGCCCCTGGATGTCCCGCAGCCGGTCGATCTCGCCGGCCAGCCGGGCGGCGCGGCGGCCCGCCCAGTCCGGGGCGGCGGCCAGCACCGCGCCCGAGGCGTCGTAGAGCGCGGCCCAGCCGTCGAGGTGGGCGGCCAGCCGGGACAGCAGCGCGGCGGTGCCGTCGGCGGCCAGCGCGGCCCTGGTCAGTTCCCGCTGGGCCTCGAAGCCTGCGGTCACCGCCTTGTAGCGGTCGGCCGCGAGCGCCGCGGACGCGGTCTTGCTGATCGCGATGAAGGGCGTCTTGCGGGGCACCTCGAGCAGCGGCAGCCCGGCCTGCGTGGCCGCCTCCACCAGGGCGTCGGGCACCATGTCGTGCCCGACCCCCACGCCGAAGCCGAGCCCGACGACCTTGGCCTCGGTCAGCCGCCGTACGTAGCCGCGCATCGACTCGGGGTCGCCGACCTCCAGCTTGAGCCCGGTGGTGAGCAGCAGCTCGCCGCCGTCGAGATACGGACCCGGGTCGTCCAGTTCGCTGGTGTGCACCCAGCGCACCTCCGAGTCCAGCCGGTCCTTGCCGGCGAGGACGGTCAGCTTGAGCGCCGAGTGGTGCACGAGGGAGGCGAGGGTGAGGGGCATACGACCAGATACCGGCAATCGCTGGATTTCGGCCGACCGGGAATGGTCGCCCCTGTCAATTGTGCCGCACCGCTCACCGCACGCCGCCCCGTGAGCCCCCCTTCACCCCCGCAGGTCCAGCAGGATCGGCGGCGCGTGCTCCCCCGTCGTGGCCGTCAACGACAGCACCGCGTGCCCGGCCGGCACCGCGTGCGCCAGATCCGAAGCGGACCACCGCTCCCGCTCCACTTCCCTGACGGTCACCGACTCGGTGGTGACGGCTTCTCCGGTGAACAGCTTCCGCACACCGCGGCTGAGCCGCCTGGGCAGACCGCCGGACTGGTCAGGAGTCCGGGTGATGTCCCTGGTCTCCACCCAGGTGGTCCCCCACGCCTCGGCGAAACGCTTCCCGTCCCAGGTGGTCACCCCGGACATCGCCATCCGGCAGCCCATCACGCCGAGCAGCGCCGTCCGCAGTGCCTCGGGCACGTCGTCCAGCGTCCGCAGGGCCATCACGACCCCGGCGTTCGCCGAGCGCAGCCGCGCCAGCCCGCGCACGGACTCCTGCGTGATCGTGTGGGCGGCGTCGTCCAGCACCAGGCAGGCAAAGAGCGACCTGTCGCGCCGCGCGACGGCCGCGGCCGTGAACTGGGCGAGCACCAGCCTGACCAGGATCCGGGCGGCCTCGGCGTGGCCGTGCTGGGGCAGGTCGATGCGGACCCGCACCGGGTGTTCGAGGGCGCGCATGGAGAAGGGCCGGGAACGGCCCGTCACATCGAAGAATCCGGCGAAGGCGGGCCGGTCGAGCAGCGAGACCCGGTCGGCGAGCAGCGGGCCGATGTCGCCGCGCTGGGCGGTCTGCCGTTCACGGGCGTCCAGTTCCCTCGCCATCCCCGGCGCTCCGGCCGCGTCGAGCGCGTCGCGCAGGGCGGCGAAGGCATGCGGGGTGCCGTCGAGCAGTTCGCGCAGTTCGGGGATGGCGGGGAAGCGGCCGCGCGCGGCGAGGTAAGGGCCGAGGATCTGGCTGAGTGCGGTCGTCGCCCGGCGTACGTCCCCGGTGCCGCCACCGCTGTGCGCGTCGATCAGTGCTTCCGCGAGCGTCCCGGCCGCCGCGTCGGGGTCGTCGGTGCCGTACAGGTCGAGGTCGTAGCGGGACGCCGGGTCGGCGAGGGAGATGACCACGTCGTAGGAGCCGGCGGGGCCGAGGTCGGCTCCGGCCGCTCCGACAGCCACTACCGCGGCCTGTCCCGCCAGCGCCTGGAGGCAGAGCGATTCCGCGACCGGCCGCATCACCTGGCGGGTCTTGCCCGAGCCGGAGGGGCCCACCGCGAGCAGCCCGGTGCCCAGCAGCGTCGGATCGAGCGCGATGCCGGACCCGCGGTGCTGGTACGGGTTGCGGTCGTCGTCGATGCCACGGCCGATCCGCACCTGCCGGGTCAGCAGGTCGTGGGGCGCCCCGCGGTAGGGGACGTCCCTGGCGCCCGACGGATGGCCACAGGCCTCGCCGCCGTCGCGCAGCACTTGGTCGGTGAAGGCGCCGAGCCTGCCGGGGTCGGCCAGCACCCCGCCCCAGGCGCGGCGGATCCGGGTGTAGTCGACGTCGTTCATCCGGCCGGTGCGCACCTCGGCGGCGAGCCGGTCGGCGAGAGCGTGCCGCTGCGCCGCGCGCAGCTCCGGCCATTCCACGAGGTCGGGCACACCGGCGTCGGCGGCAGCGGTGGGGCCGTCGGGCTCATCGATGAGCTTGCGCAGCGCGGGCGTCACGAAGCGGCGCCACACCTGGCCCCAGTTCCCGACCCTGGCGCAGATCCAGGCGAGGACCAGGGTGCACACCACCGCCCAGACGCGGGTGACGGCGTTGAAGGCGTTGGTGTCGCCGCCCGCGCCGCTGCGCCAGTGGTCGGGCGTGACCCATATCGCCGGCCAGATCCAGAAGTCGAAGTAGCCGTCCCGGAACATCGACCAGATCAGCAGTCCGACCAGCAGGCTGAGCAGTGCGCCGCCGAGCAGCCGTCTGGCGGGCAGCTGACGGGGATCGGGCTTGGGGCGCGGTGTGTGCCCGAACCCGTAGATGCCGGGCGCGTCCGCCGCGCGCGGGGTGCGCAGCCAGGTTTCCAGGGCCGAGGCAGGCGGGGCCTTGGCCGGCATCGGCGGAGGCACGGTCGGACGGGGTACGGGGCTGGTCGGCCTCGGTGGCGTGGACGGTGGGATGGGCGGACCGGCGCCCGGCCGCCCTTGGCCGTAGCGTTGTGTGCCCTCGTAATCCATGGCATCCATGGCGCGTCTGCCCCTCGTCGCCGCCGATGCGCACAATGTAGTCGAGCCGCTACGCCCAAAGAAAGGATCTTGGCCGCACGCCGGCACCCCGGCACCCCGGCAC
>NZ_JAJSYW010000143.1:0-18187 GCF_036815005.1 Streptomyces sp. IBSBF 2435
GCCCCCGACCTCCCCCCGACCCCGCTGAAGCCTCGAAGCCGTATCCGCTGACCTGGTACTTTCCGGCTCGCGCCGAAGTGCCGGCCACGCTCACGGCCGGGGGCGCCGTTGTCGGTCCGAGAGCGTACGGGGTACTCCGGGCGGGTACCGGCGGCCTCGCCCCACTCCTGGCGGCCCGCTGCTCAGCCGGGTGTTCCCGCGCGCAGCCCGTCGATGACGATGGCGAGCATGTGGCCGGTCCGTACCTGCCAGTGGGGGCCGCCGTCGGTTTTCCACACGTCCTGGCGGGCAATGCCGGCGTCGGTCCCCGGCAACGCCACCGGGGGCCTCCTCTTCCACGGCGGCCCCGGGGGCTCGGCGGGTCCTTCGGCGGCGGCAGCCCCTGCGCGAGCGGAGCCAACGGAACGCCGTGACCCGCCCTTCCCGTTCCGGGACGGAGCGGAGGCTCTCCGGGCGGGTGACGGCAGCCTGTGACGCCTCGCCGCGGCCTTGGCGGACCGTCGACGGCGGCTTCCAGGTCGTGGGCGCGGCGTCCGCGCCGGACTCGCCGACAGCGGCGGCCGGACGTGAGGGGGGGAGGGCGGCGCTTACGACACGCCTCCGTTCGGCGGAATGTGCGGATCTTCATTCCCAAGATCGTATTTTGATCTCCCTTGCGTTGTTTGACGGTGATGGGAGAGACATGCGTATCAGTAGTGCTCTGACGGCTTGTGCGCTGGCCGTGACAGTGGTGGCCGGCGGTGCCGGTGGCGCCTCGGCGTTCGGCGACGACAGGGGCACCACCACGGGGAACGGCAACGGCTCCGTCCAGGCCTACGGCAACACCGTGACCGGCGGCAGGCAGAGCCCGCAGATCGGCCTGATCCAGGGAAGCCTGAACAAGCCCTGCGTCGCCCTGCCGGTCAAGGCGAACGTCGGCTCGCTGATCGGCCTGATCCCGATCACCGTCCAGGACGTCGGCGTGCTGTCGTCGCCGCAGAACCAGCAGTGCACCGAGAACTCGTCCCAGACCAAGGGCGACGAGCCGCTCTCGCACGTCCTGTCCGACATCCCGATCCTGTCCGGCAACGGCGTGGGCAATCGCCGTTGACGCTCCACTCACGACGACGCGGTGACGCCCTACGCGGGCGTCACCGTCGCGAGCACGTCGGCCGGCCGCACCGGAGCCGGCCGGTGAATCGAAGCGGGCAAGCCGGCGCGGGGCCGGACGTACGCGCCCAGCACGCGCGGGCACGGCGAGACGAATGACATCAGGGTGTTGACGCCTGGATCTTCGGCGTCGTGAGCTCGGCTCGGGTGATACCGACCGCGCGGAGCTCCTCGATGACGATCTCGAGGACGGTGCGGGCCATGAGCGTAAAAGACGCCGTCCATGCGGTCCAGCCAGACCAGAGGGGTGTCCTCGGCGACGGCGTGGACCGGGGAGGGCCCGAGCCCGCAGGGGCGTTCAGGGCCGGCGGGGGCGGAAGGTGCGGCGCAGGTCGGTGACCCAGGCGGTGGGGTTCTCCCAGGGGATCAAGTGGCCGCCGCGGTCATGGGCGTTGACGTTGACGTGGTTGGACCAGGCGGCCTGCGGGCCGGACTTGAAGGCCCGGACGCGCTCGTCGGCGGTGCGGATGCCGGGCGGGTTCTCGTACGTGACGAGGGTGAGGCCGACCGGGGCCTGCACGACCGGGGTGCGGTCGTGGGCCGGCGACCAGGGGTAGCGGTTGGCGTCGGCGTAGTAGCGCATCGACGTGGCGATGGAGTTGTTCACCCGGTAGATCGCGGCGTGGGTGAGCAGGTCGTCCTTGGAGAAGACGGACTCGACGTCGCCGCCGTTGCCGCTCCACGCGTTCCAGCGCTCCAGCAGCCACGCGAGCAGCCCGGCGGGTGAGTCGCTCAGCCCGTGGGCCAGGGTGGCGCCGTCGAGCATGTGCACCGCGAGGTGGGACGCGGAGCGGTGGTCCTGCTCGATGATGCGGCCGCGGACGTCGGCGGGCTGGTCGGCGGTCACCTTCGACCAGTGCCAGAACGTCCACGGCCAGCCGTGGGTGAGGATCAGCGGGACCGGGCGGGGGCCGCGGCCGGGCTTGCGCATGAAGTGCACCGGGACACCGGCGACGCTCACCCGCTAGCGCTCGTAGGCGTTGATGGCGGCCTCGGCCTGGCGCCAGTCGTAGCCGTCCCGCCAGTGGGCGACCAGCTCACCTCGGCCTCGTCCGGTCCGGCCGCCGGCGCCACGATCTGACGGTGCCGGGCGCCTGACAATCGCGCCCGCTTTTTCCTTTCGGCAGTATTCTCATACGATCGCGAGACCTCGGGAATTCCTGCACTGTTCCGCCGGTCGAAAGCGTACCGGGTATTCGGTGAACGGGACAGCCCGTTTTGCGGTTGGATCATCGGATGATGGCCCGGTGCGGCAGTAGGAAAAAGAGTAAATCGGGGGATCGCCCTATCCGTAGCGTGCATTTTATTTCACTTGCAACGACCTGTTGACAGCAGGTCGGGCGGCGGCTGAGACTGGCGAAGAGGGCGATCGTGGTCCCGCAATCCATTCGGGAATCGCGACAGGCGTGCGAAAATCGCCGATCGCCGCCGCGACCGGCCGTGAGCTGGGAACGGCGGCGAAATCCGGCGACGCCGTCCACTGGACCCGCCCGATGTCCGGTCGATTTCCAGCGCAACGAGAATCCATTCCGTCCGGTCGGTGGATGGTATATCCGGCCGTTCGTATGCCCCGCGGTCC
Source organism: Streptomyces sp. IBSBF 2435 (assembly GCF_036815005.1). Classification (NCBI taxonomy): domain Bacteria; kingdom Bacillati; phylum Actinomycetota; class Actinomycetes; order Kitasatosporales; family Streptomycetaceae; genus Streptomyces; species Streptomyces sp. IBSBF 2435. The sequence continues at coordinate 2,729 of NZ_JAJSYW010000143.1, forward strand.
CGGGCGGCGGCAACGGCACACCACCGCCCCTACTGGCCGATCGGCCTTTCCGGGAAAGGGGCCCGCCGGCTGTGACACCTACGACCAGCATTGCGTGCCGGCGTACCCGTGTCCCCGCCCGCTCGTGACAGCCGATATGGGATGCCCCCGCCGAAAGCCCGGGCCACGCCGAGGAGCGCCAGTTGTGAGTACCGAGATCCCCACCGTCGACCTCAAGGAATGGCGGAGCGCCGACGCCGCCCGGCGCGACGCGATCACCGCGGGAGTGGACCCGGCCCTGCGCGAGACCGGCATGTTCCTGCTGACCGGCCACGACGTGCCGTACGCCGGCGGCGAGGACTTCCGCGACGCGGGGCTGTCGTTCTTCCGGCTGCCCCGCGAGGCCAAGCTCCGCTACGAGATCCGGGGGCAGTACGACAACGGCTGGCGCGAGGTGCACCACAGCGTCGGCATCCCCGACGCCGCGGTGGACGGTGGCGACAGCTCCCCCGACCTGCATGAGTCCTTCTCCGTGGGGCCGACCCGCCGCACCGGGGACGCCCGCTTCGACGGCCTGTACCACCCGGCCAACCGGTGGCCCGGCGAACTGCCGCGGCTGCGGGAGGCGGCCGACACCTACACCGCCCACATGGTGCGGGTGGCCGGGGAGGTCAACGCGCTGTCGGCCGATCTGCTGAAGCTGCCCGGGGACTTCTTCAACTCCCGCGCCCGGAAGGCCACCTGGACGCAGAACGTCAGCTGGTATCCGGCGCCGGCCGAGCTGGGACAGGTCGCCGCACCGGTCGGCGGCGGTCGCGTGCTGGAGCCCGCCGTGGCGGGCGAAGCGATCCTGGGCAAACTCGGCGTCCCGTTGACCCCGGCCTGACCCGCCCCGGCCCCGCGGTTCATCCCCCTGCCGACATCCGGGCCAGGCCCGAGAGAGGCGACGACGCCGTGACCAACCCCGCGTTGCCACGGCGAACACCTGTGCATGACCGTGCGCGGCATCAAGACCAGCGCCCGGATGACCTCCACCTCCATCCACGGGGACTTCGGCCGGCCGGGCCCGGCCCGCGACGGACTGCTGACGTTCCTCCACAGCTGACCAGGCCCCAGGGGGGCGCACCCGCGCACGCTCCCCGGGCGGCACCCCCGCAGCCACCGTTCCCATGAAACGGATCCCGATGACCCTCTTCGAAGCGCTGGAATCAGAGGTACGCAGCTACAGCCGGTGCTGGTCGGTGGTCTTCGACCGCGCCGCCGGCAGCCGCCTCCACGCCCGGGACGGCACTCCGTACCTGGACTTCTTCGCCGGCGCCGGAGCACTCAACTACGGTCACACCAACCCGGTGCTGAAAGCGGCCCCGCTCGACTACCTCGCCCGGGACGGCGTGACCCACGCACCGGACATGTTCACGGTGGCCAGGGCCGACTTCCTCGAAGCGCTCGCCGACGTCCTCCTGGGGCCGCGGCAGCTCGACTACAAGGTCGTCTTCCCCGGCCCCGGCGGTGCCAACGCCGTGGAGGCGGCACTGGAGCTGGCCCGCAAGGTGACCGGACGGCACACGGTGGTGGGCTTCACCAACTCCTTCCACGGCATGACGCTCGGCGCACTCGCGGTGAGCGGCAACGCGTCCAGGCGGGCCGCCGCCGGCCTGCCGCTGACCCACGCCACCGTGCTGCCCTACGACGGCTATCCGGGCGGCGGCGACGCGCCCGCGCTGCTGGAGCGGCTGCTCACCGACCCGGCCAGCGGCCACGACCTGCCGGCCGCCGCCATCGTCGAGACCGTGCAGGGCGAAGGCGGTCTGCACGCCGTGAGCGGCACATGGCTGCGCGCCCTGGCCGAGGTGTGCCGCCGGCTGGACATCCTGCTGGTGGTGGACGACGTGCAGATGGGCTGCGGACGCACCGGGGCCTTCTTCAGCTTCGAGGACGCGGGCATCACGCCCGACATCGTGTGCCTGTCGAAGTCGATCGGCGGCTACGGCCTGCCGATGGCACTGACCCTGATCCGCCCGGACCTGGACGTGTGGCTGCCCGGCCAGCACAACGGCACCTTCCGCGGCGTCAGCCCGTCCTTCGCCACCGGCGCCCAGGCCCTGCGCACCCACTGGACGGACGGCGTACTGGAGAAGTCGGTACGCGCCCTGAGCGAGCGGCTGCGCACCGCGCTCACCGGTCTGGCGGCCGAATTCCCCGAGGCGGGCGCCGAGGTACGCGGGCGCGGCATGGCCGCCGGCCTGCGCTTCGGCGCCGCGGCCGGCGGCGGCGGCGCGGGCGATCCCAGTACGGCGCGGCTGGTCTGCGCCGCCGCCTTCGAGCGCGGGCTGCTGGTGGAGACCTCCGGCGCGGCCGGCGACGTCGTCAAGCTGCTGCCGCCGCCTACGCTCCACGAGGCCGATCTTGACGAGGGCCTGGCGATCCTGACCGCCGCGGTCACGACCGTGCTCACCGCGACGGGCGAGCGGAAGCGGGCACGGCCCTGACCGGGCCGGCCGTACCCCGGGTGACCCGGCGCGAACGGCTGGGCCTGCCCCAGGCGCGCGGCGCGGGACCGCTGCTGGCGGCGGCCCTGGTCGACAGCCTGGGCACCGGGCTCTTCCTGCCGTACGCGCTGCTGTACTTCCTCGACACCACCCGGGTGCCGCTGTCCACGATCGGCCTCGCGCTCTCCGCCGCGGCGGCTCTCGCGCTGCCGTGCTCCGCCGTGTTCGGCCAGCTGGTCGACCGGGTCGGCGCCCGGCGGTCGGTGGTGCTGGCGAATCTCGCCCAGGCGGCGGGCTTCCTCGGTTACCTCCAAGCGGGCTCCGCGACGCGGATCGTGGCCTTCGGATTCCTCGTCACCGCCGGCCAGAACCTGTTCTGGACCGCGAACGGAGTGCTGATCACCCAGGTCTCGGACGCGGCCGACCGGGTGCGCTGGTTCAGCCTGCTGCGGGTGGTGCGCAACCTCGGTACCGGAGTCGGCGCCCTGCTGGCCTCCGCCGCCGCCATGGGCTCCGCTCACGCCTGCGGCCGGGCGGTGGTGGCGGCCAACGCCGCCAGCTTCCTGGTGGCCGCCGCGGTGCTCGCCCGCTGGCGCCAGCGGGAGGCGCCGCCCGCCGCCGCACCCGCCCCGGCCCGCGGACCGGGGCGGGGCGGCTACCGCGAGGTCCTGGCGGACCGCCGGTTCACGGCGCTCAACGGCGCCACCGTGCTCTTCGCCCACTGCCTGCTGGCGCTCCCGCTGCTGCTGGCGGTCTACGTCACCAGGTCCCTCGGCCGGCCCGCCTGGGTGGCGGGAGCCCTGCTCGCCGGGAACACCGCCCTGATCGTCGCCCTGCAGACACCGCTCACCGAGGCCATGCGCCCGTACCGCGACACCCGCCTGCTGCGGTTGGCGGCCCTGTTCCTCGCCGCCTCCTCCGCCCTGCTCTGGGCGGCGCCCGCCGGCAGCACCGGGTGGACCACGCTGTCCCTGGTGGCCGCCCTGGCGTGCTACACCGCGGGCGAGATCATCTGCTGCCCCGTCCTCACCGACCTGGTGGCGACCCTGGCGCCACCGGAACTGCGGGGCCGCTACTTCGCGCTCAACCAGGTCTGCTGGAGCCTGGCCGCCGTGCTGGCCCCCAGCGTCCTCACCCGCCTGCTGACCGCGGGGACGGCCGGCCTGTGGATCACCCTGCTGATCACGGCGGGAGCCGCGTCCGTCCTCGCCGCCGGAATCGACGCCGGATCCGGTGAACTCGCCGAGCCGCCTCCGGCCGGCGCGGCCCCCGATCCCTCCCGGCGCTGACCCTCCCGGCGTCCAGGGGCGCGCCGCGGGCCTACCCCTCGGCGCGGGCGAGCAGGGGGACCTGGCTGGATGCGTGCTGCTCCGGGCCGGGCCATCGGGTCGCGAGGCTCTTCCACGCCAGGCCCAGCAGCCGGGTCGCCTCCCTGTGACCGTCCCCGGCCATGGCTCCGCCGACGGCGAGGACGGCCGTGCGGGCGCTAGTCAGCGTGCGGAAGTTCGACGGCGCTTCGCTCTCACGTATCGCCGTCATGAGGTGCACCGCGCCGTCCGGGAGCGCGAGCACATCGCGAGGTACGACCGGCTCGCCTGCCCCCCCGCCGGTGGCGTGCGTCACGCAGGTCGCGGGCCGGGTCGTCGGAAGGCATGTGCCGTGGGAAGGCGTGCACGTTCTCTCGTCGAAACGTCGCGCCGTACGCGCGCCGCGTCGAGGCCGCCGGCCGCCAGCCGCTGCAGGGCGGTGAGGGCCAGCACCGCGGATTCCAGGGCGCTGTCGCGGTCGGTGGCGAGGTCAAGGGCGAGCGCGAGGCTGCGAACGAGGGTGCGGGCCGGGTCGAGGCCGAGCACCAGGCTGGGCGCGCGGTCGGGTTTGAGGACGACGCTCAGGGAGCGGTCGGGAGCGGGGCCGAGGCCGGGGTCGGCGGCGGGACCGCGGTCGGGGCCGGGGCCGAGCACCAGGCCGAGCGCGTGGTGGGGGTCGAGAGCGGAGTCGAGCGCGGGTTCGAGGGCCGGATCGATCGCGCGGGCGGCGAGGCGTCCGTGGTGAGGGGCGCCGTCGAGGGCGCCGTCGAGTTCGGATACGGCTGCCGGTGGTGCCGCCCCTGCTCCTGTTCGTCGCGGACGAACAGGTCGTAGAGCGCGTTCGGTACGGGGCGGGCGGACAGCGCGGCGGCGTCACCGACAGTGATGGTGCCGCGCAGGGTGCGGGTGGCCCGGACACCGGCCAGCAGCCGTCGCAGGGCGGGGTCGTCCTGGCCCGGCGCCGGCGTGAGGAGGGCGGTGGGGCGTTCCCGTACGCCGGTGTCGACGGTCTGGCCTGTTCGTCGCAGTCGAAGGCCAGGGCCAGCGAGCCGACGGTGCCGGAGTCCAGAGCGGCGGTGACGACCTCGCCGGCGTCGTTGCGGGCGGACCGCAGCAGGATGGTCTCGCGCCACCACGGGTCGCCGACGCCGCCGGTCAGCACGGTGGTGTCGGCGCGCGGGGCGCTGGGCTGGGCGGCGGCCAGATACTCCTGCAGACTCAGGTGGGCGAACCCGTGGGCCTGGTGCTCCCGCTCGACCAGCAGGCCGCTTTTGCGGGCCTCCTCCAGGAAGACCTCGGGGGCCACGTCGTGGGGGAGCTGGCGCAGCGGCCGGCGGATCGCCGCCACCGCCTTGCGCGCGGGCCAGTCCCGGGCCCTGGCCTTCATCATGGCCAGGGCCAGATGCTGGACGACGTGCTGCTTGTGCGGGCCGCTCAGGCCGGTGGCGTCCCGGAGCCCGCGGGCCTCGGAGCGCCGGTGGAGCAGGACGTCGCACATCTCGGCGTACAACTCGGCCCGGCTGCCCGGCAGTTTCCCGCGGTAGCGGTGCACGTTCGCGGTCATCGTCAGCAGCAGCGGGTTGGCCGCCAGGCCGTACAGCGCCGGCTGGGCGCGCAACCGGTCGAGCAGGTCCTCCGCATAGTGGTCGGCCGACGCCCGGATCTCGCGCCCGGTGCCGGCCCGCGCCCGGCTCTCGACAGCGTACGACCAGTGGCGCAGGAACCGCTCGACCTGCTCGGGGGTGAACCGCCCTACCTGGAGTACCTCGGCCCGGGCCAGCGGATTGGTCTGGTAGCCGTGCGGACGGGAGGTCACCACGTAGACGTTGCCGGGATGGCGGTCGGCCTGGCGTTCCACCCCAGGCCGCCACCCGGCCGCGCTCGGCGGGATCGGCGACTTCGTCCAGGCCGTCCAGCAGGACGACGCAACCGCCGCGGTCGAGTCGGCGCTCCAGCCACTCGGCCGGGACCCTCCCGCCGAGCCATCCGGCCGACGCCGCCACCTCGCGAGGTGGCCACGCCCACCGTTTCCATGTCCTGCGCACCGGCCCGCAACTGCCGCAGACAGACGCGCGGGAGGCGGGAGACCCCCCCAGGACAGCCGGTGGTCGACACTCTCGGTGGCCCGTTCCACCCACCGCGTCCGGAGGCCGTCGAAGACCGTGCCCGCGAAACCCATCGCGACGGGGGCCACTTCGCAGCCCACCAGCGCCGCCACCGCCAGGACGGGGATGACGGGCCATCGCGGAGTGCTAGCGGACCACTGCCGCGCCCGGCACCAGCACGCCGGCCGCCGGAAGTCCCGCGTGGAGGAACAGCTGTAAAGCCCTGCCTGCCACGTGCTCTTCTCCCGCCCCCGGATGGGGCCCGGTTCAGGACCGGTGAGCAAGCTTCATACAGGCAGACGGCGCGCACGACCACGCATATCGGCCAACCCGGCCCGCTTCCGCGGGCTTTGGGCAGTATCCGGTGCCCTACGACCCCGAGGCCGCCTCCTTGGCCGCCCGCTCCAGCCGGCTGCGGTACTCCTCCCACCACGCCGGGTCGCCGGGGGCCGTGTTGGCGCCACCGGGGCGCTGTCCCGCCGTGCCGTCGACCAGTTCACGGACGATGTCGGCATGTCCGGTATGCCGATGGGTCTCGCCGACCATGTGGACGAGGACGCGGCGCAGCGGCAGTTCGGACCGCCGGCCCCACGGCACCCGGCCGACAGCGTCGAGGGGGAGCGACTCGATCGTCACGTCCGAGTGGGCGCACACCCGCCGGTAGTCGCCGACGATCTGCTCGCGCGTCTCGTCCGCGGTCGCCCACAGGTCGGCGTTCGGCTCCGCGGCCCCCGCGATCCAGAGCGGCGGCCCTTCGACCGGCCGGCCGAAGGTCTCCCCGAAATACGCGGCTTCGGCGCCGGTCAGGTGCTTGACCAGCCCCAGCAGATTGGTGCCCGTGGGCGTCATCGGCCGGCGGACGTCGTATTCCGACAGGCCTTCCAGCTTCCACAGCAGCGCGTCACGGGCATCCTGCAAGGAGAGGCGGAGATCGGCCTTCACGTCTGCGTCGGTCATCGCACCAGTGTCCTGTCCGGCTGGTCACCGTCCACCGGTTTTTCCGCGGCTCCGTCGTCCGGCCCGGGAAGGGGAGCGCTGTTGCCGGTCGCAACGGGTTGCCGGCGTGCGGCCGGGAGTTCCCGGCCCCGCTGGGATCTCGGGGCCGGGAGCGCCGGTACGGCGCCGGGGCTACCCCCGCAGGGCGGAGGCGAAGATTCCCGGCAGGGCGGCCCAGCGGGGGCGGGCGGCGAAGGCGGTCAGGCGGCGGCCGGTGACGTCGGCCGTGCGGTTGTGGACGAACCAGGGCGGGACCGGCGTCAGGGCGGCCTCGCCGTGTGCCAGGGACCGGGGGGCCGGCCGGAACGGGCCGGACAGGACGGTCCGTTCGATGTGCGGGAGCAGCAGTGCGTTGTGGACGGTGCCGTTACCGGACTGGATGTCCTGGCGAGGGTGCCCGGGGAAGGCGCCCCAGCCCGCGCGGGGGGTCAGGAATCCCAGCCCCGTCCAGGCGTTGACGCCGATCGTGCCGTAGCGCAGGTCGGCGACGGCGGCCTCCAGGGCGGCGCCCAGGGTGCGGCGGGTGGCGGGGTCGATGACGATGTTCGCGCCGAGCGTGCCGGTCAGGTTCTCGTTGGCGGCGGCTACGGCGGCGGGCAGGAAGTCGGCCGCGCCGCCGGGCAGTTCGGCGACGGCGAGCACAGGGGCGAAGTATTCCGTGCTGAAGGCGCTCTCCGCCGCGTCGTGCGGGTCGAGGCCGGTCAGCAGGGTGCGGCCCCCCGTCAGGTCCTGGGCTCCGGTGTGGGCGCCGCGCGCGCCGCTGATCGCCGCGTCCGCGCCCGGGTAGTAGACCGGGCGGGCCGGCGCGGTCTGCAGCGCGGTGCGCAGCGCGGCCAGGAACGCGTCCTTCTGCGGCCAGTCGGAGCTGAGGTAGACGACCTGGGTGGCCACGCAGTTGTGGCCGGAATTGTGCAGGCGCTGGGTGGCCAGGTGCCGGGCCTGGTAGGCCAGGTCGGCGGCCGACCAGCGGCCGGGCACGACGATGACGGGGCTGACGCCGCCCAGTTCGGCGGTCACCGGCTTGTCCAGGACGGGCCGGTCGGCGGCGCGTGCCTGCTCGCCGTCCGGGCCCGTGCCGTAGACGATGGCGTCGTGGGTGGCGGTGCTGCCGGTCAGGTGGATCGCGCTCACCTGCGGGTGGTGGGCCAGGGCCGATCCGGTGGCCGCGTCGCCGGTGACGATCTGGACCAGCCCGGCCCGGAGGTAGGGGGCGAAGACGTCGCGCCAGACCGGGGCCAGGGCGTCGGTGATCGGGTTGAGCTTGAGGACGACGACCCGGTTCTCGGCGTGCAGCTGGTGCAGGACGTCCAGCGGCGCGATGGCGGTGATGTTCCCGGCCCCGAGGACGAGCGCGGTGCCCCGGGTGGCGGCCGGGGTCCGCTGGGCGAGACCCACCTCGCGGTGCAGGTCGTCGGCGGTGACGCCCGGCGCGGTCCACACCTGCGCCGAGAAGCCGGACAGCAGCAGCTTGTCCCAGGTGTCGTACGGCAGTACCCGTACGGCGGTCCGCCCGCCGGGCGCGCCGCTCACCCGGCAGCCGTCCAGCGGGTCCTTGCCGGCCGCCAGTGAGTCCAGGGTCGCCGCCAGCGCCTGGGCGTAGGAGATGAACGCCCACGGGCCGCTGATCCACTCCTCGCCGCTCAGCGGCGACGACTCGGGCAGCCGCTTGTAGGCGCAGGCCGCCCGTACCCAGTCCTGCGCGGCGGCCTGCGTGCGGCCCACCAGTTCGCGCAGCAGGTCCGCGCGGGCGCGCAGCCCGGTGTCGGCCCATCGGCGCTCGCCGGCCCGCAGGGCGTCGAGCGCCGGTTCGAGTGCGGTGGTCGGATCAGGTGCGGGCATGGTCGACTCCGTCCGGTACGGGCCCGGCGGCCGGCGCCGGCTCGCCGCCGTCGTCCTCTGCCAGGCGTTGGTAGGTGGCGGGGCGGGCGGCACGCAGCCAGCAGGCCCATCCGGCACCGGCCGCGGCGGCGACCAGCACCAGCCACGGCAGCGCGTGCACCAGCGAGGACGTGGTGCCGGTCAGCGCGTCGAAGTTGCGCAGCACCAGGACCAGCGCGGCCAGCAGGCCGATGGCCCCCAGCCCCGGCGCGGCCAGCACCCGCCACCAGCCCGCGGTCGCCGCGGCGGCCGGGCGGCGCCGGAAGTAGGCGATGATCGCCACCGCTGCGGCGGCCTGGAGGGCGATGATGCCGACGGTGCCCAGCCCCAGCATGCTGGTGGCCATGTCCAGGTACGGGTCGAGGCCCGCGAGGGCGAAGGCGCCCGCGACGACCGCAGCGATCACGATCTGCACACCGCTGGCGACCGCGGGGGCGCCGGAGCGGTGGCTGGTGCCCAGGGGGGTGGGCAGCAGCCGGTCGCGGCCGAGCGCGTACATGTAGCGGCTGCAGGCATTGTGCATGCTCAGGAGCGAGGCGAGCAGGCTCGTGCACAGCACGACCTCCATGGCCTTGCTCATCGGGCTGTCGACGTACTGCACGGTCAGCGAGATGAAGAGATTGCCCAGTTCGCTGCCGGAGCGCTCCTGCACGTGCCCCGCGCCGATCCCGCCGACCGCGATCCAGCTCGTCACCGCGTAGAAGACCGATATCAGCCCCACCGAGGCGTAGATCGCCCGCGGGACCGACCGCCGGGGATCCCTGGCCTCCTCTCCGTACAGGGCGGCGGACTCGAAGCCCAGGAAGGAGATGAAGGCGAACATCACCGTGACGCCGAGCGCGCCGTGCGTGGCGGTGTGCGGGGCGAAGGAGGTGGCGGGGAAGGCGGACGCGCCCTTGGAGAGGGTGATCGCCGCGTCCAGCACCAGCAGGATCACGACCTCGGCCGTCAGCAGCAGCGCCAGCGTCCGCGCCGACAGGTCGATCTGACGCCGGCCCAGCAGCGCCACGATCGCCAGCGCCGCCGCGGCCAGCCACGGCCAGGGGATCGTCACATGCGCCAGGTCGATCAGCGCCAGCCGGGTGAAGTAGGCGAAGGCGCCGGTCAGCCCGACCGCGAAGACGTTGTAGGCCAGCACCGCGACATAGGCGCCGGCGACCGCGGGCACCCGGCCCAGGCCGTGCCGGATGTAGGTGTAGAAGGCGCCGGTGCTCACCACATGCCGGCTCATCTCGGCGTAGCCCACGCCGAACAGCAGCAGCACCACTCCGGCCATCACGAAGGCGGCCGGAGTGCCCGGGCCGGTGCCCAGCACGAACGCCAGCGGGAGGGTGCCGACCACGGCCGCCATGGGTGCCACCGCGGCCACCACCAGGAAGACGATCTTCGCCGTGGTCAGTGACCCGCCGGGCTGGGGCAGCGGCGACGGGGCTGGGGGACTGGTCATGACGCTCACTTTCTGGTGTTCACCGGTAAAGTCAGTCGGTCGTATGACAGTGCTGCGTGGGACACTGACACTGACGGAAACGGGACGCAAGAGACGGGGAGAAAAAGTGATGGCCCTGCCGCTGATCGCGCCGCTGACGTCGCAGGGAGGGCCGCGGTGACCTACATCAGCGCCGACGAGCGCAGGCCGGAAATCGTCGCCGCCGCCCGACGGGTGTGCGTACGCGACGGTTTGGCCAAGCTGAGCCTGCGCCGGGTCGCCGAGGAGGCGGGCATCGCGCTCGGCACGATGCAGCACGTCTTCCGCACCCGGGAGATGCTGCTGCGCGCGGTCGTCGAGGACGTCGACGCCGACATCGCCGCGGCGCTGCGCGCCGGACTGTCCCGCAGCGCGGGCCTGGCCGGGACACTGCGGGCCGGCATCACGAATTTCTGGGACCAGATGGTCGCCGACCAGGTCGGACTGCAACTCCTCCAGTACGAACTCACGTTGACCACTTTGCGCACCGAGGGTCTGCACGAGTTGGCATCCTGGCAATACCGCCGCTATATCGAGCTGACCGCGAAGTGGTGCCAGGAGGCCGCGGAGGCGGCCGGCGAGACGATCGCGATCGACTACGACGCGCTGGCCAGGGTGATCCTGGCCAGCATCGACGGGCTGATACTGCAGTACGTCGTCGACCCCGACCCGGTGCGCGCCAAGTCCGACCTGGACATGGTGATCGGCACCCTGACCGCGCTGGCCGCCCCGAGTCCGGCCGACTAGCCGGCGCGTGGCGCGCCGTGCGGTACGGAGGCCGGTGCGGCATCAGGCAGGCCGTCCGGCGCGGCGTCCGGTGTGTCGTCCGGCGCGGCGTCCGGCGCGGCCTTGTGCGCGGCCAGCACCTCCGCCGCGGCCCGCTTGCCCGAGCGCACCGCGCCGTCCATGTAGCCCATCCAGATCTCCGCGGTCTCCGAGCCGGCGAAGTGCACCCGCCCCACCGGCTCGCGCAGCCGCGCCCCGAACTGCGTCCAGGCGCCCGCGCCCAGCCGGCCGCCGTAGCAGCCCCGGGTGAACTCCTCGGCCGACCAGTTCAGTTCTGCCAGCGCCAGCGGGGACGACGCGTCGCGGCCGAAGAATTTCGTGAAGCAGGCCAGGACTTCGCCGCGGCGCTCCTCGGGACTCATCCGGGCCGCGCGCCGGGCCCGCTCGCCCTCCAGGAAGCCCAGCAGCACCCCGCGCCCGCCGCCGTCGGGGGAGTTGTCGAAGGTCACGCTCACCAGGTCGTCGGTCGACAGCGCGAAGCCCGACAGGCCCCGCTCGCGCCAGAAGGGCGTCGCGTACACCGCCTGCACCTTGACCACGGAGCCGGCCGGCACCTGCTGGGTGAGCTGGTCGCGGTCGGCCGGCATGGCGGGGCTGTACCGCAGCCGTCCGGCCAGCACCGGCGGCAGCGCCAGCACCGCCCGGCCGCCGCGTACCGCGAAGCCGTCGCCGCGGACGGTGACGCCCCGCTCGTCCTGCTCCACCGTGTGCACCGGGTGCGCGCGGCGGACCGCCTCGCCCAGGCCGGCCGCCAGCCGCTCGCTGATCTGCTGCGTCCCGCCGATCACCCGGGACTCCTGCGCGCCGCCCCCGGTGGACACCAGCATGTCCAGCATCCCGCCGGACTTGATGTAGACCAGGAAGTGCAGCAGCGTCAGCTCGCCGGTCTCGCAGGCGAAGACGGCCGGCACGATCAGCCGCCAGAAGCGCAGCGCCGCGGGATGGGCACAGTTGTCCTTGAGCCAGTCCTCCAGGGTCCTGTTGTCCCACCGGCCCGACTCCGGCGCCGTCCACGGGGCGTCGAGCGGCACCCGCTGCGCCATCGACTCCAGCACCTGCTGGACCCTGGCCACCTCCAGCGCGGCCGGCTCCGGCAGCCCGAAGCCCGCCCCCGTGTAGCGCACCACCTCGCCGTCCATGCCCAGCAGATGCGCGCCGACCTCGTAGGAAGGGGACAGCGCCAGCCCCAACCCGCCGATCAGGTCCAGCACTTCGTCCTGCGTCGGGCCCACCCACTGCCCGCCCATGTCGAGCGTCACGCCGGCCACGTCCTGGCTCGCGGTGCGCCCGCCCACCCGGTCGCGTGCCTCCAGCACGCACACCGAGCGGCCGGCCGCCGCGATCTCCCGGGCCGTCACAAGGCCGGCGATCCCCGCGCCGACCACCACCACGTCCACGTCACTCACACCGCACCTCCGGAAAGCCAAGTCAGTCAGTCGTATGACTTGCTTTTCTTCGATAGCAGCACGAAACCATGAAACCCGCAAGAGAAGGAACAATCGGACAGGGAACCGCGTGTCGGGCCCGCGGGTTCGTCCTGCCCCGCGGGCCCGGTCGCGTCAGCGGTAGAGGCGCAGGTCGGCCAGGCTCCACCAGTTGCCGGCAGCGCCGGTCTGGGTGACGCGCAGGAAGCGGGCCGTGACCGGCTGCCGGAGTGCCGCGGTGGTGAGCTGGCCTGTGCCCGGGCCGGCGGCGGCGGTACGCCAGTGGGCGCCGTCGTCGCTGACGGAGAGCTGCCAGCCGCGCGCGTAGTCGCCGAGGTTGTCGCCGCTGTCGATCGCGACGCTGCGGAAGGAGGTGCGGCGGCCGAGGTCGAGCTGGACGAACTGGCCGGGCTCCTGGGCGGCGCCGCTGCTCCAGCGGGTGCTGCCGTCGTCGTCGGTCAGCGCCCCGGCCGGGTCCTGCCCCGCGGGCGAGGCGGTGGCGGTGGCACCGGTCAGGTCCAGCCGGCGCAGGGTCGTGCGCAGCTGCCCCGAGGCGGGCCAGGTGAAGGTGGCCAGGGCGCCGCCGGGCAGGGTGTAGTCGAAGGACCGGCCGCCGACCGCGACGGTGAAGGAGTGCGGGGCGTCGTTCTCGTTGTGGACGACCAGCGCGGTGGAGCCGTCGGGATTGGTGAAGGCCACATCGGTGAGCTGGCCGTTCCAGCCGGTGGTGCCGTAGCTGGTGCTGGCGATGCGGACGGCTCCGGGCCGCACGAACTTCGACAGGTGGCCGATGGTGGAGTATTCGGCGTTGGCGGTCACGGTGCCGTCCGGCCGCACGGTGAGCAGCGCGGTACAGGTGTCGCAACCGCCGTTGTGCGGGCCGCCGTCGGCGTCCAGCGCGAGATTCCAGTCGGCGACGGACTTGGCCCAGTTGCGGGTGGTGCCGACGGTGATGGTGCGGGCGTGCCAGGTCAGGGTGCCGCGGAAGATCTCGGCAGGCGTGTCGGTGGCGCCGTGGGACCCCGAGCACTCGGTGAACCAGATGCCCTTGCCGGGGTGGGCGTCGTGCAGCGCGCTCTGGGCGCTCGGGTCGCCCGAGTAGCAGTGGTAGGCGGTGCCGGCGACCCACTTGGCGGCCGGGCCGTCCAGGATCTCGTAGGGGTAGTCGGTCTGCGGGTCCTCGCCGAGCTGCTGGGCGGTGGCGATGTCGCCGGGGTGGGTGGTCCAGTTGTGGTCGTAGGCCAGGATCCTGGTGTGCAGCCCCGCGGCGCGCAGCAGCGGGCCGAGCGCCTCGATGACCTCGGCCTCCTGCTGGACCGGCAGGTCGGTGCCGGGGTACGCGTTCGGCTTGCGGTTCTGCGGCTCGTTCTGCACCGTCAGGTAGTCGACCGGGACGCCCTCGGCCGCGTACGCCTGGACGAACTTCACCAGGTAGCGGGCATAGGCCCGGTAGACCGCCGGGTCGTCCTTGAGGTGGCCGCCGGCCAGGGAGCCGGAGTCCTTCATCCAGGCCGGCGGGCTCCACGGGGTGGCCAGCACGGTCAGCTGCGGGTTGAGCTGCTCGGCCTGCCGCAGCAGCGGCAGGATCCGCGCCCGGTCGTGGGCGATGCTGAAGTGCTGCAGCCCGAAGTCGGTCTGCCCGGCCGGCACGTCGTCGTACGTGTAGTGGGCCGCCGCGGCGGTGAAGTCCGAGGAGCCGACCGGCTGGCGCAGGAAGCTCACCCCGATGCCGGCCTTCGGGTCGAACAGCTGCCGCATGGCCGCGTCCCTGGCCGTCCGCGGGAGCGCGCCGAGCACGGCCGCGGACGAGTCGGTCAGCGCGCCGCCGAAGCCGTCCATCCGCTGGAAGCGCTGATCCGGGTCCACGGTGATCGTCGTCAGGTCCGACGCCCCCGGGTGGAAGGCGACCGGTGCCTGCCGCTGCAACTGCGCCGAGTCGTCGGCGGTCGTCAGCCACACCTGCGCCTGGGGCGCCGCCTGATGGGGGCGGCCGGAGTGGGAGGCGTACGCGGGGGCAGGCAGGCAGGCCAGGCACAGTGCGGCAGTGAAGGCCGCCGCACCCAGGGCGCGTCTCATGGTGGTTCTCCTCGGTGGCGGCGGTGCGCTGGACGGAAGGGAACGGCAGCGGTGCCGGAAGCGGTGAAGGCGGGCCGCGCTCCGGCGTGGTGGTCCGTGGGCGAAATCAGCTGTGAAACGTAATGAAACACATTCGAAACCAACGCGGCGATCCACAGCAAAGCGGGGGTTCATTCCCGATGTCAAGGCTTGTGCAGACCGGGTGCATAGACTGATTTCGTGGAACGAATCGATGAAACAGATGAGTAGGTCGGTGAGCAGCGGGATTAGCCGGCGCAGGATCGCGGCCGAGGTCGGGGTATCGATCGCGACCGTCTCGCGGGTGATGACGGGCAACGGGCGCGTCGCGCCCGGCACCCGGGAGCACGTACGGGCCGCCGCCGACCGGCTGGCGGGTGCCGCGTCGGACCGCGCCGCCGCCCCGGACGGGGCCGTGCTGGTGCGCTGCCCGTACGCGCTCACCGGCTACTTCGGGGCCGTCGGCGCGCTGCGGGTGGCGTGGGGGAGCGTTGTGGCGAGACTTTTTCGTCACGCCCTCTTGACCGCCACCTTGGACTGGACCACAGTCTGGGGACTGAAGGGCAACACGGCATCAGCTCAACCGCTGACAACAACCCTCGAACGCAGGGCGGTTGTCACACCGTCCTGGTGACTGCGCCGCACAGGGCGCGCGACCGCTCCGGCGGACGGCGCTCGGCGGCGTCCTCGCGGGAGCCTGCCCTTTTCGAGGCTGTCCCGCCGCGGCTGCCGGCCTTCCCCCTCGCTCGTCACGCCGCCCCGGCACGTTCCGTTGTGGACCCGGCCGGGGCCGCGGAAACGGCCGCTCCGCCGCGCCTTCCAGCCGTCCGCCGGCCGGCCCGACACCCACGGTCCGGGTCGGCCATTCCCGCCGTCCTCAGGAGAGGTCCATGCGTCTGCGCCATCCACGCCCCCGGCGTTCCCCCGCCCCTGCGC
>NZ_JAJSYW010000144.1:0-18145 GCF_036815005.1 Streptomyces sp. IBSBF 2435
GCCGCCGGGGGCGTACGGGGTGGGGGAGCGCCAGGACGTCGCGATAGACCGCGGCGACACCTGCCGCGGCTCTTGCCACGTCGTGCTGGGCGCGGGCATGGGCGAGGGCGCGCAAGGACGCAGCCGTACGCAGCGGCCGGTCGGTGAGCAGCCGTACCAGGGCCGCGGACAGAGCGGCGGCGTCCGCGACCGGGACGACGCAGGCCTCGGCGTCTTCAGGGTGGAGGCTTTCGCGGGCGCCGCTCACGTCGGTGGTCACCACCGGGCGTCCGCAGGCCATCGCCTCCAGCGGTGCCAGCGCCATGCCCTCCCACCGCGAGGGCAGCACGACCACGTCCGCGGCCTGATACCACGGCACGGTGTCGCGGGCGGTGCCCGCGAGCAGTACGCCGGGGGGCGCGTCGAGCAGCAGCCGCCGGTGGTCGGGCCCTTCGCCGACCAGCACGAGCCGGGCCGCGGGAAGTGCCGCGGCGACCGCGGGCCAGGCGCGCAGCAGTACGTCTTGGCCCTTTTGCGGGCACAGCCGTCCGACGCACACCACCAGCGGCGTATCGGGCCCGGCGTCGGACAGCGCGGGCAGCGCGGCCCTGACGCCGTCGCGGTCTGCGGTGGGCCTGAAACGGGCGAGGTCGACACCGTTGCGCACCACTGCCCAGCGGGCGCGTACCCCGGCCTGCCGTCCGGCCCTGCGCTCGGCGTCGCTTACGCACAGCACCCGGTCCGCCCATCGAGCGGCGTGCCGCTCCCAGGCGCGCGCGGCCTCGGCGGTGGCGCCGCCGACCGCGTCGAAGGACCAGGCGTGCGGCTGGAAGACGGTGGGCACGCCGCCGCGGACGGCGAGGCGGGCCGCGAGGCCGGCCTTGGCACTGTGCAGGTGCAGCAGGTCGGGCCGGACCGCGCGCACCAGCCGGGCCGCCGCCGCGGCCTCGCGGGGGAGCCCGGGGCCGGGAGCGCGGCGGGCGGACCAGTGCACGACCTCCGCGCCGGCGCGCGCGGCGGCCTGCGGCAGCGTGTCGGGCGGAGGGACCCCGGGGCCGGACGAGCCGGGGGCCGTGAAGCCGCGGCCAGGCAGCGCCCGCCCGGCGGCGGGGGCCGGGCAGCCGACGACGACCCGGGCGCCCGCCCGTACCTGCGCGCGGACCAGGTCCGCCACGACGCGGGCCACCCCGCCCTCGACGGGCTGGGCCATATGCAGCACTGTCAACCCGGCGAGTCCGTCCTGCTGTTGCGGCATCGCGCGCCGATCTCCCTCTGCGAGCCCGTCAAACCCCGCCATCCGGTCCCGCGGAAGGCCGCCCGGTCGACGAATGCCGAGCCGGTCGGTCAATCCCGGGGAAACAGAAATGCACCGTCGCAGAAGGCGCGTCGAAAATCACGCAAGCCGCGCGCACGAGGGAGCCGTTGGCGGTCTCTTACGACGATCACACCGCAGCGGGTTGACATGGCGTCAATCCGCCGCCCGTACGCTCACCCGCACGCCTGGTGCGGGGCGAACACGACCGGCACCACTATCCATTCGGGTGAAACGGCATTACTAAACGCCGATGCCGGGGGTTGGACAGTCCGACCCGTCTTCCGGGGGCAATCCCACTCCAGTCAAGAAGGTCCCACCGTGATCAAGAAGTTCCTCGCCACGGCAGCCGTGGCCGCCTCCATCGCGGGCGTCTCGGCGACGGTCGCCCCGCAGGCGATGGCCATCGGTGACAGCAGCGGAACCACGACCGCCAACGGCAACGGTTCCCAGCAGAGCTACGGCAACACCTACACCGGCGGCTACATGAGCCCGTCGTTCGCGCTGATCTCGGGCTCGCTCAACAAGCCCTGCATCGCGCTGCCCGCCAAGGCGAACCTCGGCTCGCTCATCGGCCTGGTCCCGATCAGCGTCCAGGACATCAACGTCCTGTCGTCGCCGCAGAACCAGCAGTGCACCGAGAACTCGACCCAGTCGAAGGGCGACGAGCCGCTGTCGCACCTCCTGGACAACATCCCGATCCTCTCCGGCAACGGCGCGGGCAACAGCTGAGCCCAGATTTCCCGAGGGTCCGCCGGGTACCCCCTCACGGTTCCGACCGCCGGTGAGAAGCCGGCGGACGGAGTCGTTCCCGCGCAACCGGACTGCAAATATGCAAATTTTGCCGCCCATCCGAGTGGATGATGCCGTTCGAAGACGGGCGGGGAGTCACCTATCGGCATCAATCATCGTTGAATGAACCGCGCGGTAGCAGGGTTCCGAGATGACGGGACCTGTCGGCACGAAATCCGTGACGGCAGAAAATGCCACCGCCGCTGGAAAAGGAGTAGAACCGTGAAGAAGCTCACCAAGGCCGCGGCATTCGCCGCCGGAACCGTAATGGCGATGGGCGTCGCCACTCCGGCGTTCGCCAGCTCCGACGCGACTGGTGCCGCCATCGGCTCCCCGGGCGTGCTGTCCGGCAACCTGATCCAGGTGCCGGTGCACGTGCCGCTCAACCTGTGCGGCAACACCGTCGACATCATCGCGCTGCTGAACCCGACGTTCGGCAACACCTGCGTCAACGCCGACTGACGACGAACGACGCCGACAGGTCGGACAGCACGCTCCGACCAGGTACCGCCCCGGGCCGAGTGCGCCGCACTCCGGGGCGGTCCGTCATCTGCACCACCCTTGCACGACCTTGCACGAGCGGAGAAATGAGTCGATGCGACGACAGATTCTGAGCCGGAGTCTGCTCACCGTTGCTGCCGCGAGCAGCATCCTCGCCGTGACGGGAGGCTATGCGAACGCGGACTCCGACGCACAGGGCGCCCTGAACGGATCACCCCATTCGGCCGACGCCCATTCGCCGGAAGCCGATGTGCCGGCCGGTACCCATTCGTACGGAGCCACCGCGGAAAGCGACACGCACGGCTCGCCGGGAGTGCTGTCGGGAAACAGCGTGAATATCCCGGTCCAGGCGCCGGTGAACGTGTGCGGGAACTCCGTGGACGTGGCCGCGCTGCTCAATGCCGTGAGCGGGAATTCCTGTGCCAACGGCGAGGCGCCCGCCACCCCCGTGGTGCCGGGACCGCGGCACGCCAAGCCCCCCGTCACCACGCCCGAGGTGCACACACAGCTCGCGGAGACCGGCGCGTCGCGGGGGGCGGTGGGCGCGGCGACCGGCGCGGGAGCCGCGCTCCTGCTCAGCGGCGCGATGCTCTATCGGCGTTCGACCCGTACCGCGCGTATTCAGCGCACGTATTCCTGAGCGATTTCCGACCGTTTCCTTGCCCGGGCCCGGAAAGTCAAGCCGCCGCACTATCGGGTGATTGTCAGGCGGCGGGTCCGCACACAGTTTCCGTTGCACTCCGTAGTCGTTGTTCATGCCGACAGACATTCCGGCGCTACCGAAAGGGTGGCAAGTGAAGTACTCGAAGGTTGCAGCGGTCGTGGCCGGCTCCATGATGGCGGTCGGTGTGGCGGCGCCCGCATTCGCCGACGCCGCGAGCGCCGACAACATGAGCACGATGCCGACCAGCATCGACAGCGGGATCAACCAGGCGCTCAATGAGCAGCCGCTGCAGAAGCTCGGCGACAGCGCCCCGCTCGGTCCCGTTCTGAGCACCCTCGGCAAGACGACCGACAACCTCCGGGGCAACACCTCGACCGACGCCCTCCTGGGGCAGGCGAGCACGGCCACCCAGGGTGTCGCCAAGTCCGGCCTGGACGGTGCCGTACCCGGCGCGTCGCTGCTGGGCGGGCTGCCGCTGGGCGGACTGCCGCTCGGCGGTCTGGGCGGCGTGCTCGGCGGACTCGGCGGCTGACGCCCCGTCACTTTCCTGGCGGCCCGACTCCACCATCGGAGTGAAACGCCGGAACCAAACCCGTCATGAGCGGTTGATCAGATCGCTCAGACCTTCCTTCCAGAACCGCGCAATCCCGCATCGCAAAAGGACACACAATGATCAAGAAGATGCTGGCCGGAGCCGCCCTCGCCGCTTCGGTCGTCGCAGTCGGCGCCGCCGCCGCCCCGGCCATGGCCATCGGCAACGACACCGGCACCACCACGGTGAACGGCAACGGCGCTGTGCAGGCCTACGGCAACACCGTCACCGGCGGCACCCAGAGCCCGCAGCTCGGCCTCATCCAGGGCACCCTGAACAAGCCCTGCATCGGCCTGCCCGTCAAGGCGAACGTCGGCTCGCTGATCGGCCTCATCCCGATCACCGTCCAGGACGTCAACGTGCTGTCGTCGCCGCAGAACCAGCAGTGCGCCGAGAACTCCACCCAGGCCAAGGGTGACGAGCCGCTGTCGCACATCCTGGACAACATCCCGGTCCTGTCCGGCAACGGTGCCGCCAACCACTGACGTTCCGCTCGCTCCACCTGCTCCATCCGGGCCGCCGGCGATCTCGTGCCGGCGGCCCCTCCGTCTTTTCCGGTCCGCCCCGCGGTCCGCCCCCCCGGCAGCCGCTGCCTGAGCCGAGCCGCGGTCAGGTACGGCCGATCTCGGCGGCCTGCTCGCTGCCGACCTCGGCGGCGGCGCGGAAATAGCGGCGGATCACGGTGAGGTCGGCGTCGCTGAACGAGCCGAGCATCGTGTCGTACGCGTCCCCCGGCCCTTCCCAGGCGTCGCCCAGGCCCTCCAGGGCGCCCGGCATCAGCGCCACCAGCGATCTGCGGCGGTCGGCCGGGTCCGCGCGGCGCTCCACCGGGCCCGCCGCGACCAGCCGGTCGACCAGCCGGGTCGCGGAGCCGGGGGTCAGTCCGGCAGCACCGCGATCTGGCCGGTGGTCAGCGGGTCGGGCTCCAGGTCGAGCAGATTGAGGCACTGCACATCGGTGGGGTGCAGGCCGAGCCGTTCGGCCATCCGCTGGTTGAACAGCGTCCAGGCCGCGTAATGGCGCCGGGCCTCCGTGACGACCTGGTCGAGCAACTCCTCGCGGTCGGGCATGCGGCCGTCTCCGTCCCTCATCATTGACGGCCTCGCGGCGGCAGCCGCTGCCGTGCTGACGGCGCCCGAGCGGTACACGGCTCCGGCGTACACCCTCACGGGGCCGCAGTCCCTCACCTTCCGTGAGCGGGCCGAACTCATCGGGGCGGCCCGGGAGCGCCCCGTGCGGGTCGAGACGGTCAGCCGTGCCGGGTGGATGGCGGAGACGAGTATTCCGGCGTCCTACGCCGAAGCCCTCCTCGACCACTGGCGGAGCCACGACGGCACGCCGGTGGCGACCACTGCCACTGTCGCTGCCCTCACGGGCTGCCCGGCCCGCCCGTTCGCGGCGTGGGCGGCGACGCGTGCGGCGGCTTTTTCCTGAGGCTTTCCGCTCGCCCAGCCGCGCGGCCCCGGATCTCCCCCGGCGGACAGCCGCAGGCACCCGCTCCCCGAACGGCCTGTCCGCCGCGCCGGAGGACGCCCCAAAGGGCGCGGGGAACTGCGCGCTCGGCCACAACCGTGGGAAAGAAGCGCCGCCACCGCAAGTGGCGCCCGCCCCCAGGGGCGCGGGCGAGTGCGCGACCGGTTTCCCCGCAGCGCCACCGTGGGATCGTAGAAGCAACCCCACAGGGGCTCGGCTCACAGGGGCTCGGCAACCTGTGTGCAGAGGGTGTAACCGCGGGCGGCCCGCGGGGTGACCGCGGCGTAATCGCGGGTTCGTAGCGTCGGGCGGGCGCGGCCGCGGGGGCCGCGGGGGGAGGACCCGCAGGTGGGAACGACGACGGTACGGACGGTGTGCTCGTACTGCGGCGTCGGCTGCGGCCTCCTGCTGGACGTCGGAGCCGGTCCCGACGGGCGCCGCACCGTACTGAAGGCCGTCGGCGACAAGGCGCACCCGGCCAACCGCGGCCGGCTCTGCACGAAGGGCGCGACGACCGCGGACATGCTGGCGGCGC
Source organism: Streptomyces sp. IBSBF 2435 (assembly GCF_036815005.1). Taxonomy (NCBI): domain Bacteria; kingdom Bacillati; phylum Actinomycetota; class Actinomycetes; order Kitasatosporales; family Streptomycetaceae; genus Streptomyces; species Streptomyces sp. IBSBF 2435. Next base: position 5,849 of record NZ_JAJSYW010000144.1, read on the forward strand.
CCGGCCGGCTGGCGAGCGCGCTGGTCCGCCAGGAGCGCGGCGCCGAAGCCGTACCGTCGCCCGCCGCCGAGGCGATCGCGGAGACCGGCCGCCGGCTACGGGCGGTCGTGGACGAGCACGGACCGGACGCGGTGGCGCTGTACGTGTCGGGCCAACTGAGCCTGGAAGCGCAGTATCTGGCGAACAAGCTCGCCAAGGGTTTCATCGGCACCAACCAGATCGAGTCCAACTCCCGCCTGTGCATGGCCAGCGCGGGCAGCGGCTACAAGCTGTCGCTCGGCGCGGACGGCCCGCCCGGCTCGTACGAGGACCTCGACCACGCCGACGTCTTCCTCGTGATCGGCGCGAACATGGCCGACTGCCACCCGATCCTCTTCCTGCGGATGATGGAGCGGGTCAAGGCGGGCGCCAGGCTGATCGTGGTGGACCCGCGCCGCAATGCGACGGCCGCGAAGGCGGATCTGTTCCTGCAGATCCGCCCCGGCACCGATCTGGCGCTGCTGAACGGCCTGTTGCACCTGCTGCACGCCAACGGCCGTACCGATCGGGACTTCATCGCCCGTTGGACCGAGGGCTGGGAGACGATGCCGGGCTTCCTCGCCGACTACCCGCCGGCGGCCGTCGCCGGGATCACCGGCATACCCGAGGCCGACCTGCGGCGGGCCGCCGACCTGATCGGCGGCGCGGCCGAATGGACGAGTTGCTGGACGATGGGCCTCAACCAGTCCACGCACGGCACCTGGAACACCAACGCCCTGATCAACCTGCATCTTGCGACCGGCGCGATCTGCCGTCCGGGCAGCGGCCCGTTCTCGCTCACCGGCCAGCCGAACGCCATGGGCGGCCGGGAGATGGGCTACATGGGTCCCGGTCTGCCCGGGCAGCGCTCGGTCCTGGTGGCCGAGGACCGGGCCTTCGCCGAGGACTTGTGGGGGCTGCCGCCCGGCACCGTGCGGGCGGACGGCGCCGGGCGCGGCACGGTGGAGATGTTCCGGCGGATGGCCGACGGCGAGATCAAGGCCTGCTGGATCATCTGCACCAACCCGGTGGCGTCGGTCGCGAACCGCCGTACCGTCATCGAGGGCCTGGAGGCGGCCGAGTTCGTCGTCACCCAGGACGTGTTCGCCGACACCGAGACCAACGCCTACGCCGACATCGTGCTGCCCGGCACGATGTGGACCGAGTCCGAGGGCGTCCTGATCAACAGCGAGCGCAACCTCACCCTCGCCCGGCAGGCGGTCGACCCGCCCGGCGAGGCGCTGCCCGACTGGCGGATCATCGCCGAGGTGGCGCGCGCGATGGGCTACGGGGCCGCGTTCGACTACGCGGGACCCGGGGAGGTCTTCGACGAGATACGCCGGGCCTGGAATCCGGTCACCGGCTACGACCTGCGGGGCGTGACGTACGAGCGGCTGCGGGACACGCCCGTGCAGTGGCCGGCCCCCACCGAGGACGGCCCCGACCGCAACCCGATCCGCTACATCGAGGGCGACGGGCTGCGCTTCCCGACCGAGAGCGGGCGGGCCGTCTTCCACCCCAGGCCGCATGTGCCGCCCGCCGAGATGCCCGACGACGACTTTCCCTTCGTGCTCAACACCGGCCGGTTGCAGCACCAGTGGCACACCCTGACCAAGACCGGCAAGGTCGCCAAGCTCAACAGGCTCAACCCCGGGCCGTTCGTGGAACTGCACCCGCGGGACGCCGCCGGCCTGGGCATCGCCGAGGGCGACCCGGTGGAGGTCGCCTCACGGCGCGGCCGTGCGGTGCTGCCCGCGGTGCTGACCGACCGGGTGCTGCCTGGCTGCTGCTTCGCGCCTTTCCACTGGAACGACCTGTTCGGCGAGTACCTGAGCGTCAACGCCGTCACCAGCGACGCGATCGACCCGGTGTCCTTCCAGCCGGAGTTCAAGGTGTGCGCGGTGTCGCTGACGAGAGTCGCCGCGCCGATCGAGGCGGGACAGGGCGAGCCCGGGCCCGCGGAGAGCACGCCGTCCGAGTCCGTACCGTCCGAGTCCGCACCGTCCGAGTCCGCTTCGGCCGGGACCGCACCGGTGGAAGCCGCACCGGTGGAGGCCGCACCAGCCGAGGCCGCGCCCGGCGACGTCTTCGGCATACCGGACCTCGCACCGCCCGCGCTGGCCGAGCACGAACAGACCTACCTGGCAGGCTTCCTGGCAGGCCTCGGCCCGGACGTGACCGGTGTACCCGTCCTCCCGCCGCAAGCGCCCCTCACGCCCGGGCACGCGCTCTGGGTCAACGGGGCTCTGGCGGGCAGGTATTCGCGGCTGCCCGCAGGCCCCGAACCCGTACCGCACACCGAAGTGCCGCAGTCCGGGAGGGAGGTGGTGGTGCTGTGGGCCTCGCAGACCGGCAATGCCGAGGGCTTCGCCGCGGCCGCCGTCCAGCGCCTCACCGGCACTGGCCACCGGGCCACGCTGCTCGGCATGGCCCACGCCTCCCCCGCCGCGCTCCCGGCCACCGCCGACCTGCTGCTGATCACCAGCACGTTCGGCGACGGCGAGGCCCCCGACAACGGCGCCGGCTTCTGGGACGCCCTCACCGCGCCGGGCGCCCCGCGGCTCGACGGCCGCCGTTACGCCGTCCTGGCCCTCGGCGACTCCTCCTACGCCGAATTCTGCGGCCACGGACGCCGGTTGGACGAACGCCTCGGCGAACTGGGCGGCGTACGCCTCGCGCCGCGTACGGACTGCGAGCCCGACTACGAACCGTCCGCGCTCGCCTGGCTCGACCAGGTGCTCGGCGCTCTGGCGCAGCCGCCGCCCGCCGAAACCGCCGCACAGCCCCCCGCCGGAGCCGCCGAAGCCGCCGCGCCGAACTCCCCGGTCCCCGCGCCCGCCGGGCCCGTACGGCGGCCCGCGGGCGGCACCGCCCGGCTCACCGGCAACCGGCTGCTCGGACGGCCGGGCGCCGCCAAGGAAGTCCGCCGCTTCACCTTCGACACCCGCGACAGCGCCGTCCCGCTGCCGTACGAGGCCGGCGACGCGCTCGGCGTCCTGCCCGTCAACTCCCCCGCCCTGGTGGCCGAATGGCTCGCCGTGACCGGTCTCGACCCGTACACCGGCGTCACCGTCCCCGGTATCGGCGACGTCCCGCTGGGCGAAGCGCTGCGCCAGTACCTGGAGATCACCAGGATCACCCCCGACCTGCTGCGCTTCATCGCCGACCGCACGCACGACCGGGCGCTCAGGAAGCTGCTGCGGCCCGACAACAAGGACGAACTCGCCCGGTGGTCATGGAGCAGGCACGCGGTGGACGCCATCGCGGAACACGCCGTCCGGGCCGGCGCGGACGAGTGGACCGGGGTGCTAAAGAAGCTCCAGCCGCGGCTGTACTCCATATCGTCCAGCCCGCTCACCGACCCGCGGTGCATCTCGCTGACCGTCTCCGTCGTGCGCTACGACAGCCCGGACGGCCGGCCGCGCGGCGGCGTCTGCTCGCCCTTCCTCGCCGACGCCGAGCCGGGTACGACCGTGCCCGTGCACGTCCGGCGCTCCCCGGACTTCCGGCCGCCCGCCGACCCCGCCACCCCCATGATCATGGTGGGCCCCGGCACCGGCGTAGCCCCCTTCGTCGGCTTCCTCGACGAGCGCCGCGCCCGCGGCCACCGCGGCCCGAACTGGCTCTTCTTCGGCGAGCAGCACCGGGCCACCGACTTCTACTACGAGGACGACCTCGCCGCCCGCCTCGCCGACGGCACCCTCACCCGCCTCGACACCGCCTTCTCCCGCGACCAGCGGGCCAAGGTCTACGTCCAGGACCGGATGCGCGAGCACGGCCCGCTGCTGTGGTCCTGGCTCCAGGACGGCGCGCACTTCTACGTCTGCGGTGACGCCGCCCGCATGGCGAAGGACGTCGACCGGGCGCTGCGCGACATCGCCACCGCACACGGCGGGCTGCCGTCCGGCGCGGCGGCGGCGTACGTCAAGCAACTCGCCGCGGAGAGACGATACGTCCGCGACGTCTACTAGCCGCCGCCTTCCTCCCGGAGGGGGCACCCGCCCGGGAGCGCGAGGAACCGCGCGACCGGCCGCCCACCGGGGCGCACCCGGGGAGACGGGCGGGCTCTCAGCCGAGGATCTTCTCCTTCGCCCGCTGGAACTCCTGCTCGGAGAGGTGCCCCGCGGTCTTCATCTCGGCCAGCTTGGCCAACTCGTCGGCCGAACTCCCCGAGCCGCCCGGGCTGCCCGAACCCCCCGCCCCAGAACCGGCGGTCTTGCGAATGTACTCATCGATGTCCTGCTGATGCGCCTTCGAGTGCTGCGCCTCCCGCCGCCCCATGCCGGCGCCGCGAACACAGACGTAGACGAAGACGCCCAGGAAGGGCAGCACCAGGACGAACAGCAGCCAGGCGGCCTTGACCCAGCCGTTCATCGAGTCGTCGCGGAAGAGGTCGACGACGATCCGGAAGAGCAGGAAGACCCACAGCACCCACAGGAACACCCACATCGCGGTCCAGAAGGCACCCAGGACCGGGTAGTCGTAGGCGAGGTAGACGGTGTTGCTCATGACGGGCCTCCGGTTCAGTCGGGAGAGGGAGCGACGCGGACGCGGCCGTCCGCCGCCGCGGTGGCGAGTGCCTGGTGGTCGAAGGCGTTGCGGTCGGCGTAAGCCTCGGCGAATTCGGCGAGGGCGCGGTCGAGCGCGTCCCCGCCGCCCGCGTATGCCGCGAGCGCGATGGGGTCGCCGGAGCGGGCGTGCGCGCGGGCCAGGGAGGCGCCGCAGACCCGGGCGAAGAGCCGCAGCATCGTCGGGGACATGGTGTCGGGCTGCGCGATTCCCTTCCAGTCGCGCAACTGCCTTATGTAGAAGTCGCGTTGCCGCCCGTCGATGCCGATGACGCGTTCCCAGCCGAGCAAAATGTCCCCGGCGGACTGCATCAACCGCTGTCCGGCGACGACGCGTTGGCCCTGGTTGTCGTGGACGGCGGCGCCGGCGTAGGGGGCGAGGACCGAGGGCCCCGCCTCCTTGGCCTGCAACAGCAGCGGGTCCTGTTCGTCGCGGCCGATGGCGAGGATCACCCAGCACCGGGTGCCGACGCTGCCGACGCCGACGACCTTGCGCGCCATGTCCACCACGTGGAAGCGGCTCAGCAGCATCCGCCGCTCCGCCGACAGGCTGTCGCTGTAGTTGCGCAGCAACTCACGCAGTTTCGACTCCAGTTCGACGCGCTGGTCGCCTGGAAGCAGCTCGCGCAGCGGGGTGATCAGCGGCGGGTCCGAGGCGATCCTGCGCCGCCCGTCGACCACGGTGGTCAACTTGTCGAAGGCCTGCGCGGTGGTCCTGGTGCGTGCCTTCGCCAGCGCCTTGGCCGTCCGGCGCCTGACGGTCCTGTCCGGCTGGTCGGCGGGCAGCAGCGCCGCGAGCTGGTCGGCGTCGTCCTGCGCGTACCAGACGTCGAGGGTGCCCATGCCGGCGAAGAGCCGCATCCGCTCGCGGTACGCCTCGACCGCCCCGCGGACGATCGCGGTGCGCCGCCGGGCGTCGAGGCCGCGGGCGCGGGCGGCGATCTCCAAGCTGGTCGCGAGCCGTTTGAGATCCCACTCGAAGGGGCCCGGCAGTGTCTCGTCGAAGTCGTTGATGTCGAAGACGAGGCGGCGCTCGGGGGAGGCGAGCAGCCGGAAGTTCAGCAGGTGCGCGTCCCCGCACAGCTGGGTGGTGAGCCCGGTGTGCGGCGCCTGGCCGAGGTCCGCGGCCATGATGCCCGCGGCGCCCCGGTAGAAGCGGAAGGGCGACTCCAGCATGCGTCCGTAGCGGATCGGCACGAGTTCCCGCACCCGGTCGGCGGACTGCTGTTCCAGCAGGCCGACCGGGTCGAAGCGCTTCTTGCCCGGCTCGAAGCGGGCTTGCGCGGACCGCGGTACGCGACGGCGTGCCGCCTTCCCGTCCGCCGCTCGCCGCGCGGGGTCGCGCCGCGGACCACCCGCCGCTGACCCCGGGGCCCTGTCCTGTTCACGCATGGGCTCACCGCCCTCCGGTGCCTCCATCGTGACCCCGGCCCGCCGCCCCCGCCACGCGTGCACTGTCCCCGCACCGGTCACGTACGGTGAGCTGTCGTGACGTGACGGGCGTCCACCGATCGGTGGACGGGAGTGTGGCTCGTACGGCCGTTCCCGGCGCCGGGACGCCCGCTGGATCCGGCGTACATGGCGGCGGGGTGCGGGGCGTCCCTGAACGGCGGTGAGCCGCCTCGTGCGGACGAGGCGGCTCACCGGTGGGGCGGGACGGGTCACAGACCGCCGGTGTAGAGCAGCCGGTTGGGCGAACCCGCGCTGACGGTGAGCACGTTGGCAGTGGCCTGGCTCGCGATCCAGCTGCTCACGTCGGACGCGCCGGCGGCGGGGTTCGCCGCCTTGTAGAGCAGCGCGACACCGGCCGCGTGCGGGCTGGCCATCGAGGTGCCGTCCAAGGCGATGCTGCCGCCGCCGAGCTTGGCCGAGACGATGTCCTGGCCGGGGGCGTAGAGCGTCAGGCACGCGCCGTAGTTGCTGAAGTCGGTCTGGTGGTCAGCGGAGTCGGTCGCCCCGACGGTGAGCGCGCCCGGGGCGCTCGCGGGCGAGACGTCGCACGCGTCCTCGGAGCTGTTGCCGGCCGCCACCACCGGCAGCACCCCTGCGTCGGCGAGCGCTGTGGCCGCGTCGTTGACCGCGGGGGAGTAGCCGCCGCCCAGCGACGCGTTCAGCACGGCGGGCTGCTTGGCGTTCTTCGCCACCCAGTCGAAGCCGGCGATGATCCCGGCCCAGCTGCCCTTGCCGTCGCATCCCAGCACCCTGACGCTGACCAGGTTCGCCTTCGGGGCGACACCATAGGTGGCGCCGCCGACCGTACCCGCGACATGGGTGCCGTGACCGGCGCAGTCCTGCCCGTTGCGGCCGTCGCCGATCGCGTCGAAGCCGGGTACGGCCCGCCCGCCGAACTCGCTGTGGCCGAAGTCGATGCCGGTGTCCATGATGTAGGCGGTCGCGCCCGCGCCCTTGCCGACGGTGGTGAACTGCCCGTCGAGCGGCAGATTGCGCTGGTCGATCCGGTCGAGGCCCCAGGTGCCGGCCGCAGCCCTGACGACGCCGTCGACCGCGGGGACGGTCGTGCCCGCCAGGTCGTAGGCGGTCACCGACGCGTTCTCCTCCACGGCCTCGACGCCCGGCGTCCTGCGGACCGTGTCGAGCTGCGCCGGGTCGAGCGTGATGGCGAAGCCGCGCAGGGCCCTGCTGTAGGTGAAGAACGGCTTGAGGCCGATGTTCTGGGCGACCGACGACGGGTCGAGGGTCTTCTGCACGGTGACGATGTACTGCCCGGCGACGGCGTCGTCGTGCGTCCGCAGCGGGGCGAGCGCGGTGGCGGGCGCGGGGAGCGGGATTGCGGCAACGGCAGGAGTGCCTGCCACGGTCAGCGGTGCGAGGACCAGGGCGGCGGCGGACAGGCCGCGCGCGAACAAGCGCATGTCGGACTCCGGTGGGGACGGTGGCGATCGGTGGGGGCTCGCGCCGCGGTGTGCCCGTCCCCGGGCGCGACGGCCGGGGCGGACAGCGCGCGTGCGGGCCAACGATCCGACGATCAGCCACGTCTGCGACCCCGACACACGTACGAGGTGAGCCGCGTCAGCCGAATGGGCGCGGCATCCGGCGCAGGGGGCGGGCGTACGGCTCGCGCTGCGGCCAGTGCGCCGCGCTTTTCGGGCGGCCGGTGCAGGTACCGATTCGGCGCGGCAATGTACCGGGGCCTTCATCGGGGTGGGACCGGGACGTCAGGGCGCGGGAGACGTGGAGGCCGCCGCGTGCAGCAGCAGTTCGGAGCCCAGCGCGGTGAGCGTGTGGTGGCTGGACCGGCCGCTGCGCCGGGTGGCGACAAGACCGGCCCGCCGCAGGACGCCGGCGTGCTCGCTGGCCGACGCGGGCGACAGGCCCACCCGGCGGGCCAGCTGGCCGGTCGTCACACCGTCGGCGATCGCTTCGAGCACCGCCGCCCTGCTGTGCCCGAGCAGCGCGGCCAGACCCCCGTGCGGGCCGCTCAGCGGGGCGAGGAGCGGATGGCGGTCGCTGTCGGGGACGACCTCGTAGTAGAGCGTCGGCTGCTCCTCGTCCGGGTCGCAGGGCACGTACGAGCTGAACGCGCCCGGCGCCAGCACCAGGCCGCGCCCGCCGAGGTGGTAGTCGTACTCGACCTCCGCCCGGGTCTGCACTTCGAGCACCGGAGGCCGCCAGCGCATCCGGGGGCCGAGCGCGTGCAGCACCTCCTCGATGCCGCCGTCCCCCAACTGCCGGGTGCGGGCCGCCCGGTCGGCGGCGAGCAGCGCGGCCAGCCCGGGCCAGTACGGCGCCACGGCCACCCGGTGGTAGTCGCGTACCGCCGCGGCCAGCCCGTTCGCCGCGGCAGGGTCGCCGTCGGCCAGGTCCCGGGTCCAGCGGGGCAGCGGGCGGTGCCTGCCGACGTAGTCCAGGTCGGCCCGCAGGGCCCGCTGAGGGGTGCTCAGCAGCCGCTCCAGCTCGTCGTCCAGGTTCCGCAGCCCGATGTGCGGGCGCAGGAAGCGCGGGATGGGGTGCGCGGGGTCGCGGGGGGCGAGCTGCGCGAAGTACGGCTTCTGCGGCGCCGGCCGGTCAACGCCGTCACCAGGCGCTGCCAAGCCCGCCCGGACCTGCCGCCGCCAGCCTTCGAGACCGGGTGCGCCGGCCCGCTGCACCAGGCGGAAGGCGCTGAAAGTGGTGACCGCGAGCGGGCTCGGGCGGGCCGCCAGCCGGGTGCGGGCCAGGTCGGTGAGCGTGAAGTGAATGCGCACGGGCTCCCCCATTTGCTTCGGCCAGGGCCGAAACGTGTCGCCGTGGTCCTTTCTACACGGCACGGTGGTGTCCGCGGGGCGCCCCGGACGTACGGGGGCCGGCCGGGTGGCGCCCCGCCCACACAGCCGGTCATGCGGTCGCTTCACGGAACGGGAGGACGTGGGATGAGGACACGGCAGCGGAGCACGGGGCGCCGGGCGCGGCACAGCGCGCGAGGCGCGGCAGTTGGCGCGGGACCGGCCGTGCGCCGGGCTGCGAGCGCGGCCCTGGTGGTGGGCGCGGTCGCCGCCCTGCTGGCGGCGCCGACCGGCGCGAGTGCCGCGACACCGGCGGACGGCGTCCCGGTCCTGCCGGGCGTGCCGGCGGACGTGTCGGGTCTGCGGGGACCTGTCGTCACCCACCCGGTACAGGAGCCGTTCGACTACGCCGCGGGCGTGGTGTGCGCCTTTCCCTCGCGCGCCGACTTCCCGGTCGGCGATCTGACCATCAGGACCTGGAGCGACGCGGCCGGCAACCCGGTCGTCGCGGTCGAGACCGGCCCGCTGATCATGCGGGTCACCAATCTGACCACCGGGAGATCCGTCCAGCGCGACATCTCGGGCAGCGGCGTGCTCACGTACCCCGACCCGGACTCGTACATCCTCAGCGGCAACGACTGGTCGGCCGGCTTCCACACCGGCGACCGGCCGCAGAACCGGTGGATCGTGGCCAGCACCTTCATGTCGGTCAGGATCAGCACGGTGGCGGGGAAGACCGGCAAAACGTTGCTGGCGCTCGCGGGCCCGTACGAGGACCTCTGCAAGACACTGGCCTGAGGCCGCACGGCCCGGCACCATGCGCCGCGGCGAATGGTGCCGGACGCGCCGTCAGGCTTCTCGGACCGGCATCGGCTCGCGCCACATCGGCCACATCTGCGGGCCGTCCGGAAGGTCGACCGTGCGGCCGGGCGAGACGAAGCCGAGGCGGGCGTAGAGCGCGCGGCTGCGGGCCGTACTGGCCTCCAGATAGGCCGCGCGGCCCTCGCGGTCGCAGCGGGCCAGCACGGACGTGATCAGCTCGGTGCCCCGCCCCTGACTGCGGGCCGCGGAGTCCACCGCGATGAGCATCAGATACTCGTGCGCCCGCTCCGTGGGGTGGGCGGCGTCGAGGATCCGGGCGATGGTCTCGACGCGTTCGTTGGTCGGGTCGACGGCCCGGCGGAAGGCCGCGGGACCGTCCTCGTCGGCCGGGTGGCCGCCGGCCGGCACCGACAGCCACAGCGCCGCCGCCGAGCCGTCCACCGCCACGTCCACGTAGCCCCCGGTGAGCGCGGTGTCGAGGAAGGCGCCCATCAGCGCACCGTGCCTGCGCCGCCGGTAGGCCGGGTCGGGAAAAACCCAGCTGCTGACCGGGTCGTCCCGGAAGACCTCGTCCAGCAGGGCGTTCACCGCCGCCCTGTCGTCCTGCCCGGCCTGTCGGATCGCCACACCCATCCGCTCGTCCTCCGCTTGTCCGCTGGTCGTATCAACTGATCGTGCCCGTGGGGCGGTTGCAGCCTAGGCCTTTCCGGAGGGCCGTGCTCCGCCGGTGCGGGCCTCGATCGCGTGCAGCACCGCGACCATGTCGGCGCCGCCGTGGCCGAGTGCCACGGTCTCGTCGAACAGCGCGTGGCAGACGTCCAGCAACGGCGACGCAAGGCCGGCCTCCCGGGCCGCCGCGGCAATGAGCCGGTTGTTCTTGAGCACGTCCAGGGCGGCCGCCTGGACCGCGAAGTCGCGGTCCCTCAGCAGGGGCGCCTTCATCCGGGACACCGCGCTGGCCATCGGCCCGGCGTCGAGCACGGCCAGGAAGCGGTCGCGGTCGAGACCGTGCCGGTCGGCGAAGTGGAAGGCCTCGGTGAGCCCGGTGACCATGGTGATCAGGAAGAGGTTCACCGACAGCTTCGTCAGCAGCGCGCCAGGGACCGGGCCGCACTCGAACGCCTCCCGGCACATGGCACCCAGCAGCGGTCGTACGGTGTCCACTGCCTGCTGCTCCCCGGCCAGCATCGCCACCAACTGCCCGGTCTCCGCCGGCTCGCGCGACCCCGACACCGGCGCCTCCACGTAGTGGCCGCCCGCGGCCAGGACGTCGGCCGCCAGCGCCCGCGAGTAGTCGGGCGAGGTCGTGCCCATGTGCACGAGTGTCCGGCCTGCGACGTGCCCGGCGAAGGCGGCGGTGCCGCGTGTCAGGGTGGCGTCGATCGCCCGGCCGTCGGCCAGCATCAGGAAGACGACGTCGCTCGTACGCAGCACGTCACCTGGCGCGTCCGCGACCAGGGCGCCCGCGGCACGCAGCGGCACGCTCCTCCCGGGTGTCCTGTTCCACACGGTCAGCGGCGGCCCGTCCGCCATCTGCCGCGCCAGGTTGAGGGCCATGGGCTGCCCCATGACGCCGAGACCGAGGAAGCCTGCTGTCGGCATGCCGTCGGGTCCTTTCCTGCGGTAGCCGTGATGACGGCATTGCGATCTATGACAGTCGTCATAATACTAGTCACTATGACCACTGTCATAGAGCAGGTCGCGCCGCCCCGGCCGATGCCCGCGGCGGCCCTCCACGGCTGGCAGGTCGCGGTTGTCCGGCCCGCCGACGCCGCCGCCCTGCACGGCCTGTTCGCCGCCTGCTCCGAGGACACCGTCGGACGGCGCTTCTTCGGCCGCCTCCGCGCGTTTCCCGCGGACTACCTGGCACATGTGCTGGCCGGCCGTGCCGAGGTCCACGACGCGGTGGTGGCCTACGGCGCCGACAGGGCGCGGCTGGTCGGCCTCGCCAGCCTCGCCCTCCCCCCGGGCTCCCCGGTCGCGGAACTGGGCGTCCTCGTCGGCGACGCCTGGCAGCGGCAGGGCGTGGGCCGCGCCATGCTCGACCTGCTGCTCGCCCGCGCCCGTGACCGCGGCGTCCTCCGCGTCAGCGCCGCTGTACTGCCCGGCCGTTCCGCCCTGCTCGGCGCACTGGGCCGCCACCTGCCCGCGGAGCACCTCGCGTACTCCGCGGACGGCCCCAGCGGCGTCTATAAGCTGGACCGGACCTGAGGAGGCGAAGATGACTGAACCTCGCACACACGGTCCGCGGGAGCGGATGGTCTTCGCCGCGGCCCAGCTCATCCGCCGCGACGGCGTCGGCGCGACGGGCATGCGCGACGTTGCCGCCCGGGCGGGGGCGCCCCGCGGCTCCCTCCAGCACTATTTCCCCGGCGGCAAGGAACAACTGGTCAACGAGGCCGTCGCCTGGGCCGGCCACTACGCGGGCAGACGTGTCTCCCGCTACCTGGCCGACCTCCCCGAGCCCACTCCCGGCGCCCTCTTCGCCTCGATGACCCGGCAATGGATCGACGAATTCGAGTCCACCGGCTTCGGCACCGGCTGCCCTGTCGTCGCCGCCACCGTCGACTCGACGGCATCCACGCCCTCGGCCCGCGAGGCCACCGCGTCCGCCTTCACCGCCTGGACCACGCCCCTCGCGGACGCCCTGACCACCCTCCATGTCC